>NZ_JVEL01000390.1:16062-74918 GCF_001076875.1 Serratia sp. 506_PEND | reverse complement strand
GCCGTCCACCAGCGTTTTCTGCGCGCCCAGGCCATATTCACCGTGATCGTTCTGCCAGAAGTGACCGTGATGATCGTTGGTGTGCAGAATGGTAATGGCGTAGGTCTTATCCTTTTCCCAGGCACTGGCGGCCCCCGACAGCAACGTCAGGGAAACGGCCAACGCGCATGCGGTGGTTTTCAGCGAAAAACGCATGGCGGATCTCCGTGTATTAAATGGCTTTTATGATGAGGCCGAAATTGTAGCGCGAATTAATGACAGCTGATTTCAAATTTTTGCGATGTGAGTCTGATTATTTCAGATATGGTAAAAATTGAACGTCCTGCCTAAGATGTCATCTCTGTGCTCAACAACTTATCAGGCTAATAATAATATGACCGACAGTAGCCAAAGCGCGATGCCGCCCGCCAAGGGCAGTGCGGTGAAGGGAACCGCCTTCTCCATCCTTGGCGCCATCAGCGTGTCTCACCTGCTCAACGATATGATCCAGTCGCTGATCCTGGCGATTTACCCGATCCTGCAAGCCGATTTCCACCTCAGCTTCGTGCAGATCGGCATGATTACCCTGACCTATCAGCTAACGGCCTCGCTGCTGCAACCATTGATCGGGTATTACACCGATAAACACCCGCAGCCTTACTCGCTGCCGATCGGCATGGGCTTTACCCTGTCCGGCCTGCTGCTGCTGTCGGTGGCGAGCACCTTCCCGCTGGTGCTGCTGGCGGCGGCGCTGGTGGGCACCGGCTCATCGGTCTTCCACCCGGAATCCTCGCGCGTGGCGCGCATGGCCTCCGGCGGGCGGCACGGCCTGGCGCAGTCGCTGTTCCAGGTCGGCGGCAACTTCGGCAGCTCGCTCGGCCCGCTGCTGGCGGCGCTGATCATCGCGCCTTACGGCAAGGGCAACGTCGCCTGGTTCTCGCTGGCGGCGCTGCTGGCGATCGTGGTGTTGCTGCAGGTCAGCAAGTGGTATCAACATCAGCATCGGGCAACTAAAGGGCAGCCGAAAAGCCCGTCGCTGCTGAAACCGCTGCCAAAACGTACCGTCGCCTACTCGCTGGGCATCCTGCTGGTGCTGATTTTCTCCAAATACTTCTATCTGGCCAGCATCAGCAGCTATTACACCTTTTATCTGATACATAAGTTCGGCGTTTCGGTGCAGAATGCCCAAATTCACCTGTTCGCTTTCTTGTTCGCGGTAGCGGCTGGCACCATTATCGGCGGGCCTCTTGGCGACAAGATAGGACGTAAATACGTGATTTGGGGCTCTATTCTCGGGGCTGCGCCGTTTACCCTTGTTTTACCCTATGCATCCCTCTATTGGACCGGCATTTTAACGGTGATCATCGGGGTTATTCTCGCCTCGGCGTTCTCCGCCATTCTGGTCTACGCTCAGGAGCTGATCCCCGGTAAAGTGGGCATGGTTTCCGGCTTATTCTTCGGTTTTGCTTTCGGTATGGGCGGGTTAGGTGCGGCAGTTCTTGGTTATGTCGCCGATTTGACCAGTATCGAACTGGTCTACCAAATCTGTGCTTTCCTACCGCTGATCGGCATTATCACCGCATTACTGCCCAATATGGAGCATAAACCGCAATAACCCCGCGAACCGCCCGGATGAAATTATTTATTCATCCGGGTTATCCTACGGATAAATCAATGTTATTTGGTTTATCTGGTCCAAAACCCCCTCATTGCCGCGCCTTAAGTGAGATCCTCTGTTTTTTTACAGAAAAGGCCAAATTAGCCAAGCAAGCCGCGAACAAATGCAATAAACTAAATGTATCTTTTCGTAACTTTGTTGCGATTCTCCCGTGCCGCGATGCATAGCCAGAAGGAGTATGGATGCATAATTCAACACCGCTCATCACCACCATCGTCGGAGGGTTAGTACTCGCCTTCCTCCTCGGCATGCTGGCGAACCGCCTGCGCATCTCCCCTCTGGTGGGGTATCTGGCCGCAGGGGTGCTCGCCGGCCCGTTCACCCCCGGTTTCGTCGCCGACACCTCACTGGCGCCGGAACTGGCGGAAATCGGCGTTATCCTGTTGATGTTCGGTGTTGGCCTGCACTTCTCTTTGAAAGACCTCCTCGCAGTAAAATCTATCGCCATTCCCGGCGCCGTGGCGCAGATAGCCGTCGCTACCCTGCTCGGCATGGGGCTGTCCAAGCTGCTCGGCTGGGATCTGATCTCCGGTCTGGTGTTCGGCCTCTGCCTCTCCACCGCCAGCACCGTGGTGCTGCTGCGCGCCCTGGAGGAACGGCAACTGATCGACAGCCAGCGCGGGCAAATCGCCATCGGCTGGCTGATCGTCGAAGATTTGGCGATGGTGCTGACGCTGGTATTGCTGCCGGCCTTCGGCAATATGCTGGGCAACGACAACGCCAGCAGCAGCCAGCTGCTGATGGAGCTGGCACTGACCATCGGTAAAGTCATCGCCTTCATCGCGCTGATGATCGTGGTCGGCCGCCGCCTGGTGCCATGGATCCTGTCGAAAACCGCCAGCACCGGCTCGCGCGAGCTGTTCACCCTGGCGGTATTGGCGCTGGCGCTCGGCATCGCCTACGGCGCGGTGAAGCTGTTCGACGTCTCCTTCGCGCTGGGCGCCTTCTTTGCCGGCATGGTGCTGAACGAGTCCGAACTGAGCCACCGCGCGGCGCACGACACCCTGCCGCTGCGCGATGCGTTCGCGGTGCTGTTCTTCGTCTCGGTCGGCATGCTGTTCGATCCGATGATCGTGATTAACGAACCGCTGGCGGTGCTGGCGACGCTGGCGATCATCGTGTTCGGCAAATCCGCCGCCGCGTTCCTGCTGGTGAAAATGTTCGGTCACTCCAAGCGCACCGCGCTGACCATTTCCGCCAGCCTGGCGCAGATCGGCGAGTTCGCCTTTATTCTGGCGGGCCTCGGCATCGCGCTCGGCATGATGTCGGAGCACGGCCGCAATCTGGTGCTGGCCGGCGCCATCCTGTCCATCATGCTCAACCCGCTGTTGTTCACCCTGCTGGAACGCTATCTGGCCAAAACCGAAACCATCGAAGAGCAGATCCTCGAAGAGGCGGTGGAAGAAGAGAAACAGATCCCGGTGGATATGTGCAATCACGCGCTGGTGGTCGGCTACGGCCGCGTCGGCAGCCTGCTGGGCGGCAAACTGGCCGAGGCGGGCATTCCGCTGGTGGTGATCGAGAATTCCCGCCCGCGGGTGGAAGCGCTGCGCGAACAGGGTATCAAGACGGTGCTGGGCAACGCCGCCAATCCGGAAGTGATGGATCTGGCGCGGCTCGACTGCGCACGCTGGCTGCTGCTGACCATCCCCAACGGCTATGAGGCCGGCGAGATCGTCGCCTCGGCGCGCGCCAAGCGGCCGAACATCGAGATCATCGCCCGCGCCCACTACGACGATGAGGTGGCCTACATCACCGATCGCGGCGCCAATCAGGTGGTGATGGGCGAACGGGAGATCGCCAACAGCATGCTGAACATCCTGCAGCTGGACACCCTGAGCGAAGAAGAAAAAATGGGCGGCTGCCCGATCTGAGGCACCGCGCATAAAAAAAGGTCCGGCATGCCGGACCTTTTCTTTTTCAGCGGGTTAACGCTCCCAATAGGACTCTTCCAGGCTGTCTTCGCGCTCCGGCAGGCCGCGAGTGAGACGCGGCGAATGCTGGTTCAACACCTGGTAGCTGACGCGGTTGGCGTATTTGCACACCTGCGCCAGGGAGGAGTAGGTCAGGTAACTGCGCACGTGCTTGCTCGAGTTCGGCACGTTGTGGCGGTGATAACCGTTGGCGGCGATATCGTGCAGCAACGCCGACAGCGCGCCGTCGCCGGCGCCGTTGGTGTTCATGATCTTCTCCGGCCCGCCCATATACGGCGCGATGTGCGAATAAACGCGCAGCGGATTTTCACAGTGCTCGCGGCGCATGGCGCGGCTGAACTCGTAGCGGTTGAACTCGGCGATATGCCCCGGCAACAGCGGGTGCTGGGTCTGGCGCTTATTGGCTTCTTCGGTGTAGCCCGCCATATACAGGCCATTCGGTCCGGCGGTGCACAGCACCAGATCCACCCACTCCAGCGCCATGTCCGACGCGGTCAACGGATCGCTCAGCCCGGTCAGCTCCAGCGCTTCGTCTTCGTTCATCGCCAGAATCGTCACATTTTCCTTCAGGAAGTCGCGCCACCACTGCGGGTTGTCGGCGATCACGTACTTGGTGCCCAGCGTCAGCACCACCGGCACATCGTGTTTTTTGGCGTACTCGATCGCCTGCAGGGTCGCGTCCTTTATCGGCTCCCCTTCCTTGCAGCGCACCAGATAAGAGCTCAGCACCAGCGCCGACGCGCCGGCGATCACCTCTTCAGGAATGCTTTCCGGGCGCAGCTGGTTCATCTGGCCAGGGTTGATGGCGAAGGTGCGCTCGCCGCTTTCGCCGATCAGCGTGAAACAGCGGCCGATGGCGCCATCAACACCCTGCAAATAGTTAAGATCGGTGCGGCTGGAGGTATTGCACAGATAACGGTAGGCGTAGCTGCCGATTTTCACGTTGCTGCACATCACGCCGAGCAGTACCGAACGATCGTCCGCCAGCACCGAATAGTTGTGCATGGTATTGCCGATGGTGCCGCCGGCGAACTGATGGGTGACCAGGTTGTTTTCATTCAGTTCCTGATACAGCGCCTCGGCGACGTCGTCTTCGATCACCAGAGAGTGGCCCAGGCTCAGGCCGTAACGCTGGACAAAAGCATCGTCCACTTTTGCCTCGATATCCACCAGCGTCTGGTCGATGCCGACAATATACGAGGTGCTGATTTCACTTTCGGGCTGGGCCTGCTGCAGAAGCGGATCGCGGGCGCTCACCGGGAAATAGTGTTTGGACTTGCGTTTACCAGGAAATTTCATGTGATTGGTGGTGGTGGCGGTTTAACAAGCGGAGAATGTTAACACATCCCCGCCCGATCACGATGCATCTAATAGACAGATTATGGATGATTACAGACGCTGCGCCACCAGTTGCTGCATCATGTCAATATGCGCCGGCTCGTCGTTCAACGCAGAGATGTATTCAAATTTCTCGCCGCCGGCCTTAAGGAAGATCTCGCGGTTCTGCTCTTTGATCTCTTCCAGCGTTTCCAGGCAGTCTGCCGAGAAGCCGGGGCAAATCAGTTGAATGTGCTTCACGCCCTGCGCCGGCAACCCTTTTAGGGTCTCATCGGTATACGGCGTCAGCCAAGGCTCGCGGCCGAAGCGCGATTGGTACGTCATCATCACTCGCTCCGGCGCCAGCGGCAGCGTGGCGCTCAGCGCACGCAGCGTATCCTCGCAGCGTTGCGGGTAGTCGTCGCCCAGCCGCGCATAACGTTTGGGGATGCCGTGGAAAGACAGCACCAGCCGGTCCGGCTGGCCGTGCTCGGCGAACGAGCGCTCCACGCTTTGTTGCAGCGCGGCGATATAGGCCGGGTGTTCGGCGTAATCGCGAATGAAGGCCACAGAAGGCAAGCGGCGATAACCTTTCAGCACCCGCGCCACGCCATCCCATACCGCCGCGCTGGTGGAACAGGAATATTGCGGATAGAGCGGCAGCACCACCAGGTTGGTCACGCCCTGCGCCAGCAGCTTGTCGATGGCTTCCGCCAGGCTCGGCGAACCGTAGCTCATGCCCAGCTCCACCGGCGTATTCGGCATGCGCGCCGCCAGCGCCCGCTGTTGGCGGCGGCTGTACACCAGCAGCGGCGAACCCTCTTCCATCCACACCGACTGATAGAGTTTCGCCACGCGCGGCGAGCGGATCGGCAAGATCGCGCCGTTGAGGATCGGCCACCAGATCAGCGGCGCCGTGTCGACCACGCGATCGTCACTGAGGAATTCCTTCAGATAGCGTTTGACCGCCGACGAGGTCGGCGCATCTGGCGTGCCCAGGTTCACCAGCAATACGCCGTGTTTCTCTTGCTTCATCTCAGTTCCCCTCATTTCCTTTCCGGCCGGCATTCCGTTCTGGGTCGGGATGTCAGCAGCCATTAATGCCGGCTATTGTAACGGAAAAGTCCTGCATCGAAACCGATAACAGCAACAGGCTATGCCTGTGGGCTTCTTCCTTGCGCCAGCTGCCATACCGCCGCCACGTTGCGCGCCGTCACCTGCAGATTGCGATCGGCGCCCGCCAGCGCTTCTTCCAGCGTCACAATGCGATCGAGCACCGAAAACGCCGCATCGATGCCGTGTTGATGCACCACCGAATAATCCGGCGTCAGGCTGCCGGCGATGGCGATCACCGGCACGCCGTAACGCTTGGCCACCCGCGCCACGCCGATCGGCGTTTTGCCGTGAATCGACTGGCTGTCCAGCCGCCCTTCGCCGGTGATCACCAGATCGGCATCGCGCACCGCCTCATCCAGGCGCAGGGTTTCAGTGACGATCTCGATGCCCGGCCGCAAGCGCGCGTCGAGCATGCCGAGCAGCGCCGCCCCCATGCCGCCCGCCGCCCCCGCCCCTGGCTGGGCCAGCACGGCGCGGCCGGTTTCCCGTTCCAGCAGCTCGCCGTAGTGATGCAGCGCCGCATCGAGCTGCGCCACCATCTCCGGCGTCGCCCCCTTCTGCGGCCCGAATACCGCCGACGCGCCCTTTTCGCCGCACAGCGGGTTATCGACGTCGCAGGCGGCGGTCACGCTCACCCGTTGCCAACGCGCATCCAGCCCGGCGAGGTCGAGGTGCGCCAGCTGCGCCAGCGCCGCGCCGCCCACCGGCAGCGGGCGACCATCCTTATCCAGCAATTTAACGCCCAGCGCCTGCATCATCCCGGCGCCGCCGTCGTTGGTGGCGCTGCCGCCGATGCCGAGAATGATCGCCTTCACGCCGCGTTCCAGCGCCGCCAGCATCAGTTCGCCGGTGCCGTAACTGGTGGTGATGCGCGGATCGCGCCGGTTGGGCGGCGCCAAATGCAGTCCGGAGGCGGCGGCCATTTCAATCACCGCGGTTTCGCCGTCGCCCAGCAGACCATAGAATCCCTGTACCGGCTCCCCCAGCGGCCCGGTGACCGTTACCTGGACGATCTCGCCGCCGGTGGCCGCCACCATCGACTCCACCGTGCCTTCGCCGCCGTCCGCCATCGGCAGCTTCACGTAGTGCGCCTGCGGATAAATCTGACGGAATCCCCGTTCGATGGCGTCGGCGACGCCGAGCGCGCTCAGGCTCTCTTTGAAAGAATCCGGAGCAATAACCACTTTTTTCAGCGCTTTCATCACTGTTCCTTATCCCGCCAGGTTAAATACGCCAAACATCAGCGCCGAGATTGCCGCGATGGTGAACCCCACCAACGTTTCATACGGCAGCAGCTTGAGCCGCTCGTGCACCGCCATATTGACGCTGCCGCCGGTGGCGTGGAAGAAACTGCCATGCGGCAGGTGATCCAGCACCGTGGCGCCCGCGTGGATCATCGCCGCGCCGGCCAACCCGCTCACCCCCAGTTCCAGCAGCGTGGAGCTGAACACCCCGGAGGCGACGGCGGTGCCGGCGGTGGTCGAGGCGGTCGCCATCGACATCAGCGCGCCGGACAGCGGCGCCAGCAGCCAGGCCGGCAGCCCGGTGTGCGTTAAGCCGTTAATCAAGACATCCTTCAGCGCCGAATTGGCGATGATGCCCGCCAATGTGCCGGTGCCGAGCAGCATGATCGCCACCGGCGCCATGCGCGACAGGCCGGAAACCATAAACTGATTGCACTGACGAATACGCCCCATCAGCAGCGCGCCCGCCAACCCGCCGACCGGCAGCGCGATCAGCGGATCGACGGCGATCCCGGCGATCGGCCGCAGCGACAACAGCAGGATCGCCACCAGCGGCGCGCTGATCGCCGCAGCAAAACCCGGCCGCGCTCCTTCGGCATGCTGAGTCAGCTCTTCGGCCATCACCCTGCTGCCTTTATCGCTCAGGCGACGCGCCAGCAGATAGGCCACCACCAGGCCGCACAGCCCCGGCACGATGCCGGCCATCATCACCGAAGTGAGCGGCACATGGAAGTTGTCCGCCGCCGCAATGGTGTTCGGGTTAGGCGACATCACGTTGCCGGCCTTGCCGCCGCCGATCATTGCCAGCAGGATCGCCGCGCGTGAAATGCCGGCCTTCTGGGCGATCGACAGCGCGATCGGCGCGACGGTGATCACCGCCACATCGATAAACACCCCCACCGCCGTCAGGATAAGTGTAGCCACCGCCAGCGCCAGCAACGCGCGGGTTTCGCCCACCTTGCGCACGATGGTTTCGGCGATGGTGTGCGCCGCGCCGGATTCGATCAGCACCCCGGCCAATACCCCCGCCGCCAAAATGCGCATCACGGCGTTGGTGATGCCCTGCGCCCCGCCGATCATCAGCGTCACGGTCTGCACCAGGTCGGCACCGCCGCACAGCCCGCCCGCCAGCGCGCCGGCGATCATGCCGTAAGCCGGCGGCACCTTGCGTAGAATCAGGACGATGGCGACGGCTAACGCCACCAGCGCCCCCAGAGTGGATACGGTTGTCATTGTTGTTTTCTCCGTGGTTGATGTGCAGGCCAACATATCGCGCGCGTCCGGCGTTGACCTGAGGGGAAACAACAAAAAAGCGCCGGGGGAACGGCGCGGAATTTGTGGGTTGGCACAACTCAGTCGTGCATCAGCATGCCGATAAACAACCGCAGAGAGTCAGTTAATTGATTGATTTTCATGCCGGTTATCGCTTCAATGCGCTGCAGGCGATAACGCAGGGTATTGACGTGAATATGCAGCTGCGCGGCGGTCTGCGTCTGATCACAATTCTGCGAAAAATAGTGGCGCAGCGTACTGCGCAGCACGCCTTTTTCATCCTGTTCGCCCAGCGTCCGCCAGGGGCGCCCCAGCTCTTGCGCGCGCCAGTCCTCTCCCAGATCGCACAGCAGCGACGGCAACGGATAGTCGTGGTAGAACAGCGTGGCGTGACGCAGTTTCAGGCGCTGCGCCATTGCCTGGGTGGCGCGCGCCGTCAGGCTGGAACGGTAGGCGCTTTGCGGATCGTCATAAAAACCGCCGACGATCAGCCGCACCCGAAAGCGGTGTTTGAGCTGATTTTGCAAACGCTGCGCCTGCTGGCGCTCCAGCTTCAAACTCCATTCGCCCTGAGCCATGCAGGCCGGGCGCAACAGGGTCATTTCATTGAAGCCGGTAATGGCGATCAACGCGTCGCGCTGGGTGGCCTCCAGCTCCGCCAACAGCTCGCGCAACAGGTGCGGCTGCGCCTCTTGCAGTTCGACGATCCACACGATGCGCGTCTGGCGCAGATCCAATCCCAGATACGCCGCCATCGCTTCCAGCGACGCCGTGTTCGGCTGCGGCTGCAGCAGCTGGTTCGCCAGCTCTTCCCGGTAGCGCTTTTCCCACTGGTGCTGATCCAGCAGCGCCGCCTGCTCTACCATCATCTCCGCCGCCATCTTGACCAACTCGGCGTAGGCGCGCACCTCGGCCGGTTCGCCGGAAATGCCAATCACCCCCACCCGCTGGTTACGAAAGCTGAACGGCAGGTTGATGCCGGGCCGCACGCCCTTCAGGTGCTCGGCGGTGGCGCGGTCGATTTCCACCACCCGATTCTCCGCCAGCGCCAGCACCGCGCCTTCATGGCGCTGGAACAGGCGCTGCGGGTTGCCGGAGGCGATGATCACGCCGTTGCTGTCCATCACGTTGACGGAATGGCTGATGATGCCCATCGCCCGCTGGACGATCTGGCGCGCGGTGGCTTCCGCCAGAAGATTGGTTTGTCTGAGCATGCCGGGCTCCCTGCTGAGGGTGAAAACGCAGGCTTGTTATACGCCATTTGGCGTGGGCGATTAACGGGCACGGTTGCAACAAGCCGCCGCGATCACAATTTGGCGGGAAAACGGCAAAAAAAACGCCGGGCCACGGGCCCGGCGTCATGCACAATGCGCTTGCGATCAACCGAGGATGGTCGCCAGCTCTGCGCTCACTTCGGCCACCTTGCGGGTGCCGTCGATTTTGCGGTATTGGGTGTTGCCCGCTGCCGCTTCTTTGCTGTAGTAAGAGATCAGCGGCGCGGTCATCTGATGGTATTCCACCAGACGCTTGCGCACGGTCTCTTCCTGATCGTCCTTGCGCGTGGTCAGCTCTTCGCCGGTCACGTCGTCTTTGCCTTCCACCTGCGGCGGATTGAACTTCACGTGGTAGACGCGGCCGGACGGCGCGTGCACGCGGCGGCCAACGATGCGGTCAACGATCAGCTCGTCCGGCACGTCGAACTCCAGCACGAAGTCCACGTTGATGCCGGCTTCTTTCATCGCGTCAGCCTGCGGAATGGTGCGTGGGAAACCGTCCAGCAGGAAGCCCTTGCGGCAATCTTCCTGAGCGATGCGCTCTTTGACCAGCGCGATCACCAGCTCATCGGTCACCAGCTTGCCGGCGTCCATGATCTCTTTCGCCTGCTTGCCCAGTTCACTGCCGGCCTTCACGGCTGCGCGCAACATATCACCGGTGGAGATTTGCGGAATGCCGTATTTCTCCATGATGAATTGAGCCTGAGTACCTTTACCAGCGCCCGGAGCGCCCAGCAGAATGATACGCATTGCGTAAATCCCCTTGCTATGTAGTTTTTATAAAATTGCGAAAACGCTCAACGATACCATTTCAGGGGGGGCAGGCTCAAGGCGCGCGAAGGAAATCGATTGCGGAATGTGCAAAAAAACCGACGAACAAAAGGCGAGAAAAGGTGGGGAAAAACCGAAAATGCGCCCCTAACGGTGCCGTTAAGGGCGCATATCTTCAACTTTAGGCGGACAGCAACTTATTCATGCGGCGGATGAACAGGTTCGGATCCTCCAACGTGCCGCGTTCAGCCAACAGCGCCTGATCCAATAACAGGTCGATCCATTCGGCAAAATGTTCGTTATCGCCCACGTCGGATGCGCGTTTGACCAGAGCATGTTCCGGATTAAGCTCGAAAATGTACTTCACTTCCGGCGCCTGCTGGCCGGCGGCGGCGAACAGCTTGGCCATCTGGGTGCTCATTTCGTCGGCGTCGGTCACGACGATCGCCGGCGTATCGGTCAGGCGGTGCGTCAGGCGCACATCCTTCACGCGATCGCCCAGCAGGGTTTTCACACGTTCGATGAATGGTTCCAACTGCTTCTCGGCGGCCTTCTGCTCTTCGGTTTCATCCGCCAGTTTATCCAGCGCTTCATCCGCCTTGCTGACCGACTGGAACGGCTTGCCGTCGAACTCGGTCAGGTAGCTCATCATCCACTCGTCGATGCGATCGGACAGCAGCAGCACTTCGATGCCTTTCTTGCGGAACAGCTCCAGGTGCGGGCTGCTCTTGGCCGCGGCGTAGCTGTCGGCGGTGATGTAGTAAATCTTCTCCTGGCCTTCCGCCATCCGGCCGACGTACTCTTCCAGCGATACGGTCTGCGCCGAGCTGTCGCCGTGGGTGGTCGCGAAGCGCAGCAATTTGGCGATCGCTTCCTGGTTGCCGTTGTCTTCCGCCGGGCCCTCTTTCAGCACCAGACCGAACTGCTGCCAGAATTTCTGGTAGCCTTCGGCGTCGTCTTTGGCCAGCTTGTCCAGCATCTGCAGCACGCGCTTGGTCAGCGCGCCGCGCAGGTTTTGCGTCACACGGCTGTCTTGCAGGATCTCGCGCGATACGTTCAGCGGCAGATCGTTGGAGTCGATCAGGCCGCGCACGAAGCGCAGGTAGTTCGGCATGAACTGCTCGGCGTCGTCCATGATGAACACGCGCTGCACATACAGCTTCAGGCCGTGCTTGTGATCGCGGTTCCACATGTCCCACGGCGCCTGCGCCGGGATGTACAGCAGGCTGGTGTATTCCTGCTTGCCCTCCACCCGGTTGTGGCTCCAGCTCAGCGGATCGGTGAAGTCGTGGGCGATGTGTTTGTAGAACTCTTTGTACTCTTCGTCGGTCACGTCAGCCTTGCTGCGGGTCCACAGGGCCTGCGCCTTGTTGATCTTCTCCCAGGTGACGGTGTCGTCTTCTTCGTTTTTGCTTTCGATCTCCACCGGCAAGGCGATGTGATCGGAATATTTGCCGATCACCGAACGCAGGCGCCAGGCGTCGAGGTACTCATCTTCGCCTTCGCGCAGATGCAGGGTGATTTCGGTGCCGCGGGTCTCTTTGGTGATATCGGCGATGGTGTAGTCGCCTTCGCCGGCGGACTCCCAGAACACGCCTTCGTCATCGGCGGCGCCGGCGGCGCGGGTGCGCACGGTCACTTTGTCCGCCACGATGAACGCCGAATAGAAACCGACGCCGAACTGACCGATCAGTTGGCTGTCTTTCGCCTGATCGGAACCGATGGACTCCAGGAACGCTTTGGTGCCTGACTTGGCGATGGTGCCGAGGTTTTCAATCACTTCTTCGCGGCGCATGCCGATGCCGTTGTCGGCGATGGTCAGGGTGCGCTGCTCTTTATCGAAGGACAAACGTACGCGCAGTTCGCCGTCGCCGGCGTACAGCTCTGGCGCGGACAGGGCGCGGAAGCGCAGCTTGTCGGCGGCGTCAGAGGCGTTGGAAATCAGCTCGCGCAGGAAAATTTCTTTGTTGGAGTACAGCGAATGGATCATCAAATGAAGCAGCTGTTTTACTTCAGACTGGAACCCGCGGGTTTCTTGACCTTTCATACTCATTGATTACCTCAAAAGACAATGGCTACCAAAATCGAACAATGAGGATCAGATGAGGGTCAGGGTGTTGTTTTTCAAGCGGACAGCGGGAATTTTTTGGCAAAAAACGGTGGGGCCGGGCGGCCCCATCCGGGAAAACATCAGAACTTGATGGCGTGGCGCCCGGCCAGCGAATGCGACAGCGTGGTGCCGTCGACCATCTCCAGCTCGCCGCCCACCGGCACGCCGTGGGCAATGCGGCTGGCGAGCACGCCATACTGGCCGCACATCTCGGCAATGTAGTTGGCGGTCGCTTCCCCTTCCACCGTCGGGTTGGTGGCGAGGATCACTTCGGTGATGCTTTCCTTTTCCAGCCGTTGCTCCAGGCGATCCAGACCGATATCGCCCGGCCCGATGCCGTCCAGCGGCGACAGATGCCCCATCAGCACAAAGTAGCGCCCGGCGAACTGGCCGGTCTGCTCGATGGCGTGGATATCCGCCGGGCTTTCCACCACGCAAATCTGGCCGTTTTGCTGACGGCGCGGATTGGCGCAAATAGTGCAGACGTCCTGTTCGGTGAAGGTGCGGCAGTCGGCGCAGTGGCCGATCTCCGACATCGCGCGCGTCAACGCCTGCGCCAGGCGCATCCCGCCGCTGCGATCGCGCTGCAGCAGTTGAAACGCCATGCGCTGCGCCGATTTCGGGCCGACGCCCGGCAGACAGCGCAGCGCCTCCATCAGGGACTCAAGGAGCGGGCTGGTTTGCATCAGAACGGCATCTTGAAGCCAGGCGGCAACTGCATGCCGCTGGAGACGGAAGCCATTTTCTCTTTCTGAGTCTCTTCGATGCGGCGCGCGGCGTCGTTAAACGCAGCGGCGATCAGATCTTCCAGCATCTCTTTGTCGTCTTCCATCAGGCTAGGATCGATCTCCACGCGGCGGCAGTTGTGCGCACCGTTGATGGTGACTTTCACCAGGCCCGCGCCGGATTCGCCGGTCACTTCCAATTTGGCGACTTCTTCCTGCATCTGCTGCATTTTTTCTTGCATTTGCTGGGCTTGCTTCATCAGGTTGCCCAGACCGCCTTTACCAAACATAGTCGTCTCTCGTCGCTAGGGCCGCGCACCTCGCGCGGCGTTTAAAGGGGGCGAATACTCTCTTCATCCAGATCCGCGTCGAAGAATCGGCGCAGCGTCTGAATGTTGGTATCCGCTTCGATGGACTGGCGCGCCTGCGCCAGCTTTTCTTCATAGATGGCTTGTCGCCATTCCAGCGGGGTCCGCCCCGCCGGATTATCGTCCTCCACCACGGTCAGCTCAATCGGGCCGCCGTACAGCTCACCGAGCGCGTCGGCCAGCGTCTTCTGCGCCGAAGGCGAATTCAGATGGCGCTGCGAAGACCGCAGATGGAGGTTAATTTTTCCCGGCTCCGGCTGCTGCTTGAAGGCGTTCAACGCCAGCTGCTGCACCAATTTCGGGATCTTCAGCTTATCGATTTCCGCCGCCCAGGCGTCGCGCTCCAGCGACTCCACCACCAGCTTGGCGGCCAGCTCCGGCGTTTTCTCGTGCTCCAACGCCGTACGCAGCGCTTTCGGCGTCGCCAGCGGTTCCGGCGCCGCTTCCGGCTCGGTCTGCGCGCGCCAGCGATAGGCTTCCGGTTTCGCCGGTTTTTCCGGCACCTTCTTCTCCGCCAGGCGCTGCTGGCTGCGCTCGGTCACGGAAGCCAAACGCCCCAGCGCCGAGTTTGCCGGCCGCGCTATTCCTGGCGCCGCCGGCTCATTCTTTTTTGGTGTGGATGCTCCCTGCTGCCGTTGCAGCTGGGACCGCGCTTTCAACAGCTGGGCGGTGGCATCCGGTAAAGGGGCCGATGATTGTCGCTGTGGCGCGGCCGGCTGCCCTAGCGGCGGCGGCGCGTCCTGAAACTGCGGCGGCTGTTGTGAAGCGGCGGCCTGCGGCTGCGCCATCGGCGCCGGCGCGGTCTGCACCAACGCCACCGGCTCCGGGATCACCGCTTTCGGGTGAAACGCCAGCGCACGCAGCAGGGTCATCTCAACCCCCATGCGGCGATCCGGCGCATAGGCCAGCTCTTTGCGGCCCACCAACAGCGTCTGGTAGTAAAGTTGCACATCGGCCGGCGGCAGGGTTCGCGCCAGCTCGCGCAGCCGTTGCTCCACGGCGGCGTACTGGTTGTCAAGCATCGAAGGCAACAGCTGCACCATCGCAATGCGATGCAGCAGCGCCAACGTCTCCACCAGCAGATTTTCCCAGTCCACGCCGCGCGAAGCGGCCTGCGCGACCTGCGCCATCACCTTTTCGCCGTCGGCGCTGACCAGCGCTTCGAGGATCGCCAGCGGTTGCTCGTCATCGAGCGTGCCGAGCATCTGGCTGACGGTGGTGGCGGTCACCTGCCCCTGCCCCATGGCGATCGCCTGATCGGTCAGGCTCAGCGCGTCGCGCATGCTGCCATCGGCGGCGCGCGCCAGAAGCTGCAGCGCACGCGCGTCGCTGGTGATCTGCTCCGCCGTCAGCACCGTTTCCAGCTGCTGACGGATCTGATCGACGTCCAGCGCTTTGAGGTGGAACTGCAGACAGCGCGAGAGAATGGTCACCGGCAGCTTTTGCGGATCGGTGGTGGCCAACAGGAATTTGACGTGCGGCGGCGGCTCTTCCAACGTCTTCAGCAACGCGTTGAAGCTGTGGCGCGAGAGCATGTGCACTTCGTCGATCAGGTAGACCTTGAAGCGGCCGCGCGCCGGCGCGTACTGGACGTTGTCCAGCAGATCGCGGGTATCTTCCACCTTGGTTCGGGAAGCGGCGTCGATCTCGATCAGATCGACGAAGCGCCCCTGCTCGATCTCGCGGCAGTTGTCGCATTGGCCGCACGGCGTGGCGGTGATGCCGGTTTCACAGTTCAGGCCTTTGGCCAGCAAGCGGGCGATGGTGGTTTTCCCCACGCCGCGCGTGCCCGAGAACAGATAGGCGTGATGGATCCGCCCCAGTGAGAGGCCGTTGGCCAGCGCGGTCAGGACATGTTCCTGGCCGACCACGTCTGCGAACGTTTGAGGGCGCCACTTACGGGCGAGAACCTGATAGCTCATTAATACCGGAGAAGTCGAGGAATCTGGAGGGTCATGCTAACACAGCCCCGCGGCGATCCGCGAGGCCGTTGTGCCCAAGGGGCAATGCCGCATCAATGGCCGGCGAAGTCCACCAGGCAGTAGCAATCGATGCCCAGCTTGTTCAGACGCGCTTCCCCGCCCAGATCCGGCAGGTTGATGATGAACGCGGCGTCGTTCACTTCACCGCCCAGACGGCGGATCAGTTTGGTGGTCGCTTCGATGGTGCCGCCGGTCGCCAGCAGATCGTCCACCACCAGCACTTTGTCACCCGCAGTGATGGCGTCGGTGTGGATCTCCAGCTTGTCGGTGCCGTACTCCAGCTCATAGCTTTCGCTGAGCGTGGCTCGCGGCAGTTTGCCCGGTTTGCGCACCGGCACGAAACCGACGCCCAGCGCCAGCGCGACGGGCGCGCCGAACAGGAAACCGCGCGCTTCGGTACCCACCACCTTGGTCACGCCCGCTTCGCGATAGCGCTCAACCAGCAGCTCGATGCTGGCGGCGTAGGCCAACGGGTTTTCCAGCAGGCTGGTCACGTCGCGGAACAGGATGCCCGGCTTCGGATAATCCGGGATGGTTTTGATACTGTCTTTAATAAACTGAAGCTGCTGCGCAGTAGCGGTCATAATTGTTGCCTGATAAAACTGCCTGAAAACCGGCGCGCCGCTCACCCGCCGCCCCCGGGTGAAACACACCGGAGAAGAAATGGCAGGCGATCCGCGCACGAAAACGCCCAAATCTATGCAAACTGGCGGACAAATGCAACCAGCGGCGCACAATCAGCGCTGTTTTTGTTGCGACAGGTCAATAACCGGCAGGCGCAGCATAAAGGTCAGCAAAATAGCCAGCATCAGCAGCAACAGCCCGCGCACCCACCAGATTTTCACCAGCCACAGCGAACAGGCGAAGGTCAGCACGATCACTAGCACCGCCTTCCACTTCGCCCCCGGCGGCAGCGCGCGATGCTGCTGCCAGTGGCGCAGATAAGGGCCGAACCAGGAGCGGTGCAGCAGCCAGTGATGAAAGCGCGGCGAAGAGCGGGCGAAGCACCAGGCGGCCAACAACAGGAACGGCGTGGTCGGCAGCAATGGCAGCACCACGCCCAACGTCGCCAGCACCACCGCCAGCCAGCCCAAAATGATCAATAACCCACGCGTCATGCGGCTCTTCGCTCCTCAATCGGTTGCCGCCTACTGTAGCATCGGCGCCGCGCCGGCGGAATATGCGTACGGCGCTTGTTTCACGGCAGGATCGCGGGCAAGCTTACGCCTGTTGAAATCAAGAGGGAGCTTATGTGAGCACTCAGCGTCTATTACAGGTGTTGGCGCAGCAGATCGCGGCGCTGGCGGCCGAAGTGACCCCGCGCGGCGACGTTCCGATCCCGCAGGCGCGCTTCGACGCCGCCCTGTTCGCCAATCGCGGCACGCGGCTGCGCGACTACCTGGCCGAAGTGGAGAAAAATTTCGCCCAATTGCAAAGCGCCGCCAACGACAACCGCACCAGCCAGGTGGCCTTTCTGGCCGAAAAACTGGTGGCTCAAATCTCTGCCCTGCAGCGCGAGCTGGCAACCCAGGCGCTGCGGCGCAAGAACCAGCCGAAAGAAGCCCCCGAGGCCGATCTGTACCACAAGCTGGCCGAACATCAGGACTACGAACGCCGGCTGATCGCCATGATTCAGGATCGGGAAAGCCTGCTGGGGCGCCAGACCACGCTGGCGGCGCAGCAAAAGCTGCAGCACGAGCTGGCGGCGCTGGAGGGGAGACTGATGCGCTGCCGTCAGGCGCTGGCGCGCATCGAGCGCAATATCGAGCGCAAAGAAAACGGTTTTTGAAGATTTATCACAATATTTTAATGATTATTCCCGGTTGCGCGCCGGGTTCACTATACTCTGCCGAGACACGAGTTTTTCATCCCATTAATTAATAAGCGCAGGTGCTATGTCTCTGGAAAACGCCTCACCCGAACTGCAGCTGGCGGTAGACTTGATTTACCTGCTGGAATGCAACGAGATCGATCCGGCTACCGCGCTGGCGGCGCTGGATATCGTCAAACGGGATTATCAGGAAAAGCTGCAGCGCGCCGGCGTCACCTCGCCCTATCTGCCCGCCGGACAGTAACCGGGGACAGCGCCGCTGTCCCTTTCGCCTCTCATTGCTTATCCGCCGCCGTCTGGCCGCCGTCGTCCGGCGACAGCGTTCTTTTCACTTCCTGCACTTCGTTGCCCTGCTGGTTATGCAGATACACCTCCAGCTGGTTGAAAGCGATGTCGATGTCGTTTCCCCGGCACAAGCGGTCGATTGAGCGATTCAGTTCATCCACCGTGTAGCTGCGATCGCGCAGTTCCCGCACATAGAGCCGCAGTTCGTGATCCAGCGTGCTGGCGCCGAAGTTGAGGAAGAACACCTGCGGTTCGGGATCGGTCATCACCCGCGGGTTGTCGTGCGCCGCCTGCAGCAGCACCTTTTTCACCTTGTCGAGATCGGAGCCGTAGGCCACGCCGACCTTGATCAGCACGCGGGTGATGGTGTCGGACAACGACCAGTTGATCAGCCGCTCGGTGACGAACGCCTTGTTCGGAATGATCACCTCTTTGCGGTCGAAGTCGGTAATGGTGGTGGCGCGAATGCGGATCTTGCTGACCGAACCGGAGAAGGTGCCGATGGTGATGGTATCGCCGATGCGGATCGGGCGTTCGAACAGAATGATCAGACCGGAGACGAAATTGGCGAAGATCTCCTGCAGGCCGAAGCCCAACCCGACCGTCAGACCGGCGGCCAGCCATTGCAGTTTGTCCCAGGATACGCCGAGCGATCCCAGCGCAACCACGGCGCCCACGGCGGTAATCAGGTAAGTGAGCACGGTGGTGATGGCATAGGACGCCCCCTGCCGCAGCTGCAGCCGCGACAGCACCACCACCTCCAACAAACCGGGCAGGTTGCGGGTGAGCACGTAGGCGACGATCACCGCGGCGATCGCCACCATCATGTTGCCCAGCGTCACCGCCTGCGCCACGCTGCTGCCCGCCACGGTGCTGGTGTAATGCCACAGCGTGATGCTGTCCAGGTAAGCGATGACCGTCACCAGATCCGACCAAATGGCGTAGAAGGCGCTGGCGAAGATGGCGAACAGCACCAGGGTGGTCAGGCGCAGCGACTGTTGGTTGATCTGATCGAGCGCCAGCGGCGGCTCTTCCACCACCGGTTCACCGCCTTCGGCCCCCTCTTTCGCCACGTTTTGCCGCCGCGCCAACGCGCGCCGGTAGGCCAGACGCCGCGCCGCCACGCTCAGGCCGCGCAGGGCAGTCAGGTACACAATATTCCACAGGAAAAACAGATACAGGCTGTCTATCCAGCGGCTGGCCAGCCGCAGCGTGGTATAAAAGTAGCCGGCGAACATCAGCCCCAGCAGGATCAGCGGCGTGGCGGCCAGCGCAGTGACCATCACCAGCCGCACGGCGTGCGAGCCCTTTTCACGCCAGCTGTCGCGACACAGCGGGAACACCAGCACCGTGAGCAGCGCCAGCGTCAACATCACCACGATCTGGCCGATGACGTCTTCCACCAGGCGCAGCGGCGCTTTTTCGCCCAATACCGACCAGAAGATCAGCGGCTGCAGCGCCAGCCCCAGCCGCAGCGTCTGGCGGCGATAATGCGCGCACAGGTTGGGGCCGAAGTTGAAATGCCGTTCGGCGATGCCGCCCGGTTTCAGCATGCGGTAACTGAAAGCGAATACCAGCCATGACAGCGCCAGCTGCTGCGACAATGCCCAGATAAAGTCGCTGATGCCAAAATCTGCGCGATACATCCAGAAACCGACGCCAAGGAGCAACGCGGCGCCAGGCAACACCTTCAGCAAGGTCAGCGCGATGGCCTTCGGCGTATGCAGTTGGCCGTCGCGCTTCAGTTGCCCCACATCGTTGGCCAGCTTTTGTAAATGGCCGTCGATTAGCCGGTAGCGCCAACGCAATACCCCGATCGCCAACAGCAGCGGGATCAGGAACACCAGCGCATTCACCCCGCCCTGCAATAGCTTGCCGCCGTCGAATTTGAGATCGAGCCCGGCAATCTGATCGCGCACCGCCTCCGGCATCGCCTTCAGCCACGCCAGATCGACCGGCTTGTTGCTGTTGACCCAGAAAATCTGCTGGGTCAGCGTATCCTGCAGCGAGCCGTAGACGCTGGTGAGCTGCTGTTGGTTAATCTGCAGGTTGATCGACAGCGACAGCTGGTTGCTGAGCTGCTTGTTCAACTGATCCAGCAGTTCGCGGCGCATGTCGACGATCTCATTCAACGCGTCGATCACTTCCGGGCCGGCCTTTTCCTTGCTCTCGGTCACCAGCTGGTTGATGTAATCTTCGCCCTTGAACAGATCGTCGCGTTGCTGATTGATATCGAACTGCTCCAGCCGCAGATCGGCGATGCGCGTATCCATATCCGCCAGCAGCGTGCCCTGCGGCAGGCTTTGCTGCTGCTGATACAGAATGCGCGACAGCACCAGGCTGCCTTTCAACACCTGGATCTGCTCTTTCAGGTTACGCTCCGCCTGCAGCCCGCGGTCGAGCCAGTTCTTGACCCGAATGTTCTGCTGGAACAGGGTGTTGCTCTCTTCGGTGGCGGCGATCAGCCGCTGGCTCAGTTGGCGGTTGACGTCCAGCTGCTTGCTGACCAGCTGATCGTGCTGAATATCGGTGGCGTCTTCCGGGTTCTGCGCCTCTTTGGCGGTCTTTTCGGACAGCGTCAAACGCTTGCTGTTGACGATCTCCTGCAGCAGTTGCACCGACCGATCGAGCGCATCGATATGCGCGGTGGTGTAATCGCGCTGCTTTTGCAGCAGATCCTGCAGCGTGGTATTGGCTTCCAGGCTTTTACGCTGCAGCTCCAGCTGCGCATTGAGCAGCGCCTGCTCGGTGCTCAGCATCACCTGCTGACTGTTGCGAAGCGAATCTTGCCCCGGCGTCTGGCCGCTGAGCTGGCTGCGGATCTCCTGCAGGCGCTGCGAGGCGGCGTACATGGTGCTTTGTACCCGCTCGGGCTGGGTTTGCAGCGACACCAGTTGGCTGTTGTAGGTGGAGAGGCTCTCCTGCGCGCTTTGCAGCTCGTCGAGCGTTTGATACAGCCGGCTTTCCAACTGACGCAGCGACAGCGGCAACAGCGCAGCGCGCGCCGCCGCATTGTCTACCGGCTGCTTCAGCGCATCCAATTCGGCGGTGACCTGACTGAGTTTCGCCGGCGCCTGCTGCACCTGCTGTTTAAGCTGCGCGGCGTCTTGCCGGTTGCGCTCGAGGGCATCCAGCAGCTCCAGCGTGCGGGTCAAATCCTGCTGGGAGAGCTTTTCGACCGGCGTCAGGGCTTTTTGCTTGTTCAGCATTTCCAGCTGGCTTTGCACTTCGCTGCGCTGCGGCAGATCGCCGCTCAGCGCCGCCTGCGCCGGCGAGCTGAACGCGTAAATAAGGAAAAGGAGAGTCGCGGCGGCGATGCGCCGCCGGCATGCGCCGACAAACATGAGCGGCGCCAGAGAAGGCAGAGTCAACCAGCGATGCATGATTTAGCTTCGGATCGGTTAAGAAGCCTGAAGATTATCACGATCGCCGGCAGGCAACGAACAACAAAAGCGTTGCCGGTGATGTCCCATTGTCGCGAAATCAGAAAGTCAGCACTTTCTCCGCCGCCAGCGTCCACTGCGCCAGCTCGACCAAGGTGCCGATCGCCACGCCGTCCGCCAGCGGCAAGCGGCTGACGCCGCGCGCGTCGGCGCAGGTCTTGCACAGCTTGACCGGCACCTGCTGCGCGGTGAGGATTTCCAGCATCTGCTGCAGGTGGTACCCCTCGTGCGGCTGCTGCCCGGCCAACCCGGCCACCACCGCATCGGACATCAGAAACAGCCGCAGATCGAGATCGCTCTGCTGCTCTTTCATGGCGATGGCCAACCGCAGCGCATTGAACAAGGATTCGTGGCCATAGGCGGCGCCATTGGCGATGAGAACGACTGATGACATGAAATCTCTCCTTATAAAGGCAGGGAGCCGGCGTTGGACGGTGCAGCCGTCGGCATATCGGATTTGAGGCGCAAGGTGGGGCAAAACTGCAGCATCTCCAAAAACGCATCCACCAGCGCTTCGGCTTCAGCCCGCAAATCGAAACTTTCCGGCATAAACAGCCAGTTTTCCAGCAGGCCGGTGATATAACCGCGCAGGATGATCGCCGCGCGACGAGTGTGCAGATCGGCCGGCAATTGCCCGTGGTGAATGCAGTTGCACAGCACCGCCTCGATGCGTTCGTAACCGGCGAGGTACAGCACCTTGCGCGAATCCAGCAACGGCATCATTTCACCGACAAACTCGCATTTGTGGAATATAATTTCCATCAACGCCCGCCTGCGGCCGTCTTCAACCGTAGACGTCAGAATGTAAATCAGAATTTCTCGGATAACCCGCAGTGGATTATCGGGAAACTTTGCCTGATACTCTGTTTCGAGCTGGTCAATTTTCGGCTCGGTAGATTCCCAAACTTCATTAAACAGGTCTACCTTATTCTTGAAGTGCCAGTAAATGGCTCCACGCGTAACCCCAGCAGCGGTGGCAATATCTGTCAGTGACGTTGCAGCAACGCCACGTTCAGAGAACTCTCTCACCGCAGCATCGAGGATTTGCTGTCGGGTTTCTTGCGCCTGCTGTTTGGTTTTTCGTGCCATGGCATTGTTATTTAGGGGGAGTGTGATTTACATACATTCGCGAATGTATGTACCATAGCACGCACATATAATTAACGCAGCAATGGGTTTTAAAGCTTGTGATCCATTGATCATTTTGAAATCGGACACTTGAGGTTTTTCTATGAACAAAAACAGAGGGTTAACGCCTCTGGCGGCCGTTCTGATGCTTTCAGGCAGCTTAGTGCTAACAGGATGTAACGATAAAGAAACCCAACAGCAAGGTGCCCAACAACAGGCACCTGAAGTGGGCGTAGTCACCTTGAAGGCCGAGCCTCTCAACATCACTACCGATCTTCCTGGCCGCACCGCTGCGTATCGTATCGCCGAAGTTCGCCCTCAGGTCAGCGGCATCATCCTGAAGCGCAACTTCGTCGAAGGCAGCGATATCAAGGCCGGGACGTCTCTGTACCAAATCGATCCCGCAACCTATCAAGCCAGCTACGACAGCGCGAAAGGCGATTTGGCCAAAGCACAGGCCAGCGCTTCCATCGCACGCGTGACGGTAAACCGCTACAAGCCATTGCTGGGTACCAGCTATATCAGTAAGCAGGACTACGACAACGCCGTCTCCACGCTGCAGCAAGCGGATGCCGCCGTCGTGGCCGCCAAGGCCGCCGTCGAAACCGCGCGCATTAATCTGGCGTACACCAAAGTGACCTCCCCGATCTCCGGCCGCATCGGCAAATCCGCCGTGACCGAAGGCGCGCTGGTCAGCAACGGCCAGGCGACCGCCCTGTCCACCGTGCAGCAGTTGGATCCGATGTATGTCGACGTCACCCAGTCGAGCACCGACTTCCTGCGCCTGAAGCAAGAACTGGCCAGCGGCGCGCTGAAGCAGGAAAACGGCAAGGCCAAGGTGAAACTGATGCTGGAAAACGGCACCGAATATGCGCAGGAAGGCACGCTGGAATTCTCTGACGTCACCGTCGATGAGACCACCGGCTCCATTACCATTCGCGCCCTGTTCCCTAACCCGAACGATACGCTGTTGCCTGGCATGTTCGTGCGCGCCCGTCTGGACGAAGGCGTGCGCAGCGATGCGCTGCTGGTGCCGCAGCAAGGCGTCACCCGCAACCCGCGTGGTGAAGCGACGGCGTTAGTGGTCGGTGCAGACGATAAAGTTGAGCTGCGCACGCTGAAGGCGGATCAGGCGATTGGCGACAAATGGCTGGTTACCGATGGCCTGAAAGCCGGCGATCGCGTGATCGTCTCCGGCCTGATGAAAGTGCATCCAGGCGCGCAGGTAAAGGTGCAGGAAGTTGACACTCAGGCGCAAAAACAGCCGCAGTCTGAAGCGCAGAAGTCATAAAAAGGAGCCTGTAATACATGGCTAAGTTCTTTATAGACCGCCCAATTTTCGCCTGGGTAATCGCCATCATCGTCATGTTGGCGGGGGTGCTTGCAATAATGAAACTGCCGATCGCGCAGTATCCCACTATTGCACCGCCGGCGGTGAGTATTTCCGCCACCTACCCGGGCGCAGACGCCAAAACGGTGCAGGATACCGTCACGCAGATTATCGAACAGAACATGAACGGTATCGATAACCTGATGTACATGTCCTCCACCAGTGATTCCTCTGGTAGCGTCACCATTACCCTGACGTTTGATTCCGGCACCGATCCTGACATCGCGCAGGTTCAGGTTCAGAACAAACTGTCGTTGGCCACCCCATTGCTGCCGCAAGAAGTTCAGCAACAGGGCCTGAAAGTAGAAAAATCCAGCAGCAGCTTCCTGATGGTGGCCGGCTTCGTTTCCGACGATCCGAACATGACGCAGGACGATATTGCGGACTACGTGGCGTCCAACATCAAGGATCCGATCAGCCGTTCGTCCGGCGTGGGCGAGGTGCAGCTGTTCGGTGCCCAGTACGCGATGCGTATCTGGCTGGATCCGAACAAGCTGAACAACTACCAGCTGACGACCACGGACGTGACCTCCGCCATCACCGAGCAGAACAACCAGATCGCCGCAGGCCAGCTGGGCGGCCTGCCGCCGGTGCCGGGGCAACAGTTGAACGCCTCGATCATCGCGCAGACCCGTCTGACTTCGCCGGAAGAGTTCGGCAAGATCCTGCTGAAGGTGAATACCGACGGTTCCCAGGTGCGCCTGCGCGACGTCGCTCACATCGAGCGCGGCGCGGAAAGCTATGCCGTTACCGCGCGTTATAACGGCAAGCCTGCCGCCGGCCTGGGTATCAAACTGGCAACCGGCGCCAACGCCTTGAACACCGCCAAAGGTGTGAAAGACGAGCTGGCCAAGATGGCGCCATTCTTCCCGCAAGGGATGAAAGTGGTTTATCCGTACGACACCACCCCGTTCGTTAAAATCTCCATCAACGAAGTGGTGAAAACGCTGATCGAAGCCATCATCCTGGTGTTCCTGGTGATGTATCTGTTCCTGCAGAACTTCCGCGCGACGCTGATCCCAACCATCGCGGTGCCGGTAGTACTGCTGGGGACCTTTGCGATACTCGCGGCGTTCGGCTTCTCGATAAACACCCTGACGATGTTCGGCATGGTGTTGGCGATCGGCCTGCTGGTGGATGACGCCATCGTGGTGGTGGAAAACGTCGAGCGCGTCATGTCCGAAGAGGGGCTGCCGCCGAAAGAAGCCACCCGTAAATCGATGGGCCAGATCCAGGGCGCGCTGGTGGGCATCGCCATGGTGCTGTCGGCGGTATTCGTGCCGATGGCGTTCTTTGGCGGCTCAACCGGCGCCATCTATCGCCAGTTCTCGATCACCATCGTGTCCGCGATGGCGCTGTCGGTGCTGGTGGCCTTGATCCTGACGCCGGCGCTGTGCGCCACCATGCTCAAACCGATCCCGAAAGGCGATCACGGGGTTAAAACAGGCTTCTTCGGCTGGTTTAACCGCATGTTCGAGAAGAGCACGCATCACTACACCGACAGCGTGGGCAACATCCTGCGCAGCACCGGCCGCTATCTGATCATCTATCTGCTGATCGTGGTTGGCATGGGCCTGCTGTTCCTGCGCCTGCCTTCCTCGTTCCTGCCGGACGAAGATCAGGGCATCCTGTTGACCATGGTGCAGTTGCCTGCCGGTGCCACCGAGTCCCGCACCAACAAAGTGCTGGAAGAAGTCTCCGACTACTTCCTGAACAAGGAAAAGGACAACGTGGTTTCGGTGTTTACCGTCGCGGGCTTCGGCTTCAACGGTAACGGCCAGAACAACGGCCTGGCATTCGTCAGCCTGAAAGACTGGGGCGAGCGCCCAGGGGCCGGGAACAAGGTCGAAGCGATCGCCGGTCGCGCCATGGGCGCCTTCTCGCAGATTAAAGAAGGCCTGGTGTTCCCGTTCAACCTGCCGGCGATCATCGAACTCGGTACCGCAACCGGCTTCGACTTCGAGCTGATTGACCAGGGCGGCCTGGGGCACGAAAAACTGACCGAAGCGCGTAACCAGCTGTTGGGCATGGTTGCTCAGCATCCGGATGTGCTGGTGGGCGTGCGCCCGAACGGCCTGGAAGATACGCCGCAGTTCAAACTGATCGTCGATCAGGAGAAAGCCAAGGCGTTGGGCGTCAGTATCACCACCATTAACAGCACGCTGAGCACCGCGCTGGGTGGCTCGTACGTCAACGACTTCATCGACCGCGGTCGTGTGAAGAAGGTGTACGTACAGGCCGAAGCCCCGTTCCGCATGCTGCCGGAAGACATCAACAAGTGGTACGTGCGCGGTACCAGCGGCCAGATGGTGCCATTCTCCGCCTTCTCTTCGGCGAAATGGGAGTACGGCTCACCGCGTCTGGAACGCTATAACGGCTTGCCGTCGATGGAAATTCTGGGCCAGGCCGCACCGGGCAAGAGTACCGGTGAAGCGATGAACCTGATGGAGCAACTGGCGTCCAAACTGCCAAGCGGCATCGGTTACGACTGGACCGGCATGTCCTATCAGGAACGTCTGTCGGGCAACCAGGCGCCGGCGCTGTACGCCATCTCGATTCTGGTGGTGTTCCTGTGTCTGGCGGCGCTGTATGAAAGCTGGTCCGTGCCGTTCTCGGTCATGCTGGTATTGCCGCTGGGGGTTATCGGTGCGTTGTTGGCCGCGACGATGCGCGGCATGAACAACGACGTGTACTTCCAGGTGGGGCTGCTGACCACCATCGGTCTATCGGCGAAGAACGCCATCCTGATCGTGGAATTCGCCAAAGACCTGATGGAAAAAGAAGGCAAAGGCCTGATCGAAGCGACATTGGAAGCGGTGCGTATGCGTCTGCGTCCAATCCTGATGACGTCCCTGGCCTTCATCCTCGGGGTTCTGCCGCTGGTTATCAGCAGCGGTGCGGGCTCCGGCGCACAGAACGCGGTTGGTACCGGCGTAATGGGCGGGATGATCACCGCTACCGTCTTGGCGATCTTCTTCGTACCGGTGTTCTTCGTGGTGGTTCGCCGCCGCTTCAGCAAGAAGAACGAAGACCTGGAACACAGCCATCCGGTAGAGCACCACTGATCGCTCAGTGATGTGAGCTCCACCTGATAATCGAAAAGGCCGCGCATGCGGCCTTTTTCTTTTGCTTCAGTTACTTAATGCAAACCGTTCTCATTAATTCACTTTTGTGTGCAATTTGCGCTTGATCGCGATGCCAGGTCGGCGCATAATTATTGTTATAGTATAACATTACATGAGAGGGCCATTATGAAACCCGGCATCCACCCCGATTACCGCACCGTGGTGTTCCACGACGTCAGCGCCAATGCCTACTTCAAAGTGGGATCGACCATCAAAACCGATCGCACTATCGAACTGGACGGCGAAAGCTGGCCGTATGTCACCCTCGACGTCTCTTCCGCTTCGCATCCGTATTACACCGGCAAGCAGAAAGACTATTCCAAAGAAGGCAGCACGGCGCGCTTCCAGCAGCGCTTTGGCCGCTTTATCGGCAATAAGTAACAAGGAAACCCCATGCAGGTATTGAGTTCATTGCGTTCGGCGAAAAACCGCCACCCGGATTGCAAAGTCGTGCGTCGTCGTGGCCGCATCTATGTGATCTGTAAAAGCAATCCGCGATTCAAAGCGGTACAGGGACGTAAGAAAAAGCGTTAACTCCCAAGTGTCATCTGTCGCAAAGCCCCGTTGCTGCTCAACGGGGCTTTTTTTATGGCGAGAAAGTGCCTGCAAGCTGTCCCCCACCCGCGGGCGGGGGCAGAGATTACTTCATGCTGCTCAGCAGCGTGTCGACATTGTGTTTGAACGCCTGCTCATAGGTGGCCGCCGGGCCGCCGGCGCGGGAGAGCGCTTCAGGGTACAGCTCGCCGCCCGCCTTGGCGCCGGTGGCGGCGGCAATCTGTTTCACCAGCCGCGGATCGGTCTGGTTTTCGATAAAGTAAGCGTTAACCTTCTCCTGTTTAATCTGCTTAATCAGGTTCGCCACGTCGCTGGCGCTGGCTTCCGCTTCGGTGGAAAATCCGACCGGGGCAAGGAAGGTGACGCCATACTCTTGCCCAAAGTAGCCAAAAGCATCATGGCTGGTCAGCACCTTACGTTTCTGCGGCGGCACTGCGGCGAACTGGGTTTTGGCCCACAGATCCAACTTTTGCAGCTGCTGAATGTAGTCGGCGCCGCGCTGGCGAAAATAGTTGGCATCCTCAGGATCGGCGGCGATCAGGGCGTTCATCACGTTGGTGGCGTACTGCACGCCGTTTTTCATGCTGTTCCACGCGTGAGGATCGGTAATCGGTTTGCCATCCTCTTCCATCTGGCGGGTGTTGATGCCCTGTGAAGCGGTGATCACCTGCCCTTTATAACCCGAAGCGCTGACCAGGCGATCGATCCACCCTTCCAGCCCCAGGCCGCTGACGAAGACCACATCAGCCTGAGCCAGCTTCTTGCCGTCCTGCGGCGAAGGCTCGAAACTGTGCGGATCGCCATCCGGCCCCACCAGCGCGCTGACCTTGACGTGATCGCCGCCCACCTGCTTGACGATATCTCCCAGAATGGAAAAGCTGGCGACGGCGTCGACGGTCTTCGCCATCGCCAATGGGCTGGCCAGCAGAGCAGCAACCGCCAGCGATATAGGTAAACGTTTCATACTTTCTCCTTGCAAATGGCACTTCTCAACGGCGCGCAAAGGCGTAAATGCCCCCGCGCGTTCCAAACAGGATTGAGACAAAAAAGAGGATGCTGGCGCTGAGCACGATCGCCGGGCCGGCGGGCAGCGAAGCGTGATAGGACCACACCAGCCCAATCAGACTGGAAAGCGCGCCGATGCCCATCGCCGTCGCCAGCGTCTGCGGCAGATTGCGCGCCCAGAAGCGCGCGCTGGCGGCGGGCAACATCATTAACCCAACCGACATCAGGGTGCCGAGGATCTGGAATCCCGCCACCAGATTGACCACCACCAGCGCCAAAAACAGGCCGTGGATCAGCGCCAACCGGCGCGGCGCGTTAACGCGCAGGAAAGTGACGTCGAAGGATTCGATCACCAGCGCGCGGTACAGCGCCGCCAGCGCCAGCAGCGAAACCGAGGCGATCGCACCGACCATCAGCATCGCCTGCGCATCCACCGCCAGGATCGAACCGAACAACACGTGCAGCAGATCCACGCTGGAACCGCGCAGCGAGACCAGCGTGACCCCCAGCGCCAGTGAGCCCAGATAGAATCCGGCGAAGCTGGCGTCCTCTTTCAGCGGCGTGCGGCGGCTCACCAGGCCGGACAACATCGCCACCGCCAGCCCGGCGATAAAGCCGCCTACGCCCATCGCCACCAGCGACATGCCGGAGATCAGATAGCCGATCGCCGCGCCCGGCAACACCGCGTGGGACAAGGCATCCCCGACCAGACTCATGCGGCGCAGCAGCAGAAACACGCCCAGCGGGGCGGCGCTGAGCGACAACGCCAGGCAAGCCATCAGCGCGCGACGCATAAAACCGAAAGAGAGGAAAGGATCGATAAGCCCATGCAACAGCATCATGGCGCCACCGCCCGCAGATCCGGCTGCCGTTCGGCGGCGTGATGCCTCGGCACCTGCTCCAGCACTTGCTCGGCCGCGCCCCAGTGGCAAGCCTGCGGCGTCAGCAACAGCGCCTGCGGAAAATGCTCGGCGACCATCGACATATCGTGCAGCACGGCGATCACCGTTTTCCCCTGCCGGTGCAGTTGCGCGATCGCCTGCAGCAGGATCTGCGTGGTGGCGCTATCGATACCGGTGAAAGGTTCATCCAGCAAAATCAGCGGCGCTTGCTGGACCAGCAGGCGCGCAAACAACACCCGCTGCAGCTGACCGCCGGACAGCTCGCCCACCGGGTTGCGCACCAGCGCGCTCATGCCAACGCTCGCCAACGCCTCATTGACCTGGCTCGCCGCACGCTTGTTCATGCCTCCGAACATGCCGCTTTGCGGCCAACAGCCCATCGCCACCAGATCGCTCACCGCGATCGGGAATTGCCGATCCAGTTCCGCCTGCTGCGGCAAATAAGCTCTGCGCGGCGGCTTTCCGCCGCTAAAATTCAGGCTGCCGCTCATCGGCGGCAGCAAACCGGCGAGCGTTTTCAGCAATGTCGATTTTCCGGCCCCATTGACGCCCACCACCGCGGTTAACGAGCCGGCGGTAAACTGCCCGCTCAGCGGCGGAAAAAGCGGCGTGGCGCTATAGCCCAGCACCAACTGGCGCAGGGTGATCATGGCAGCGATACCGCCCAAAAGATGCCGAGCCACAGCAGGGCCAGCAGCACAACGGCACCCGCACAACGCGCGGCAGCGGAGGTGGTGAACAACGAATTCAGTGACGGCGCGGCGCCATGTTGCGAAGTGGGAATCAATGTGGTGACCAAAATGACAGGTTAATGGTTATAATATAACATCACAACAACTGCCGTATCTCAAGCTATGGCGCGACAATAATGCAACGGAACGTAACAATCCCTCGCACAGCGGATCTTCCCCCGTCCCCCTTACAAAACTCAGGGCTATTTCCATTCGGTTGGAATGTTGGCGTAAGGTAAAGAACAGCGGTAAATCGAAAAATTTACCGACGAGGGCGGAAAAGGAGTAAGATAAGCAGATAACATTGTTGTTGGCCGAGATTAATGCTTGTTACCCTTGCCTGTAACCTGGAAGTCAACGCACTTTCTGTTAAAAAATTAAAGAAATTGATTAATGACAATAGCGCGGAGTTAGTGCCGGCGCTGACCAGCGGACTCAGCTTTTATTCTGAAAGCGCACGCTATGCCGAAGATTCATTAGAAATACTTGATATAGTGCAACAAGGTGGCGGCGATTATTCAATGAGTTATCGTTATAAGTGGGGCATTTTTAATGCCTGCCTGGATATCAACAGCGAAGATATCATCAACGACAGCGTCCGGTTTCAAGTGACGTCTCGGGGTTTAATCTTCGACATCATTGATAACTCACGCCCATCAACTGCGGATGAATTGTAAGTTTACGTAATAACTACAGGCCAAACGCGAAAAAATGATTTATATTCATTTTACGGGAAGTTTATTTAACCACCGTTAAGCTGCCTCCGTTCATGATGTAAATCAGCTTACTCACATAGTGTTATCACACCGCAATTAAGACTTACGGAGGGGATGATATGGATGAGTATTCGCCTAAGCGGCACGACATTGCTCAGCTCAAATTCTTGTGCGAAAATTTGTATGATGAAGGTATCGCTACCCTGGGAGACAGTCATCATGGGTGGGTCAACGATCCGACGTCCTCCGTCAACCTGCAGCTTAATGAGTTGATCGAACATATCGCTTCGTTTGTGATGAGTTATAAAATTAAATACATGGACGAATCTGACCTGTCGGAGTTAGTCGAAGAATATCTCGACGATACCTATACGCTGTTCAGCAGCTATGGTATCAATGATTCCGACCTGCGCCGCTGGCAAAAAACCAAGGCGAGATTATTCAGAATGTTCTCAGGAGAGGACATCTGTACGACAATGAAAACTTAGGGGATAATTATTCCCAAGCTATTTTACGGTTATTAAACTAAAGGCCACCATGACTAAAACCGACTATCTGATGCGTTTACGTAAATGCACCACGATTGATACTCTCGAACGTGTTATTGAGAAAAATAAGTACGAGCTTTCCGATGATGAACTGGAGCTGTTTTACTCAGCGGCCGATCACCGTCTGGCAGAGCTCACCATGAACAAACTGTATGACAAAATCCCCACCTCCGTTTGGAAATATGTCAGATAATCAGCCCCCCAACGCGTTGAGCCGATGCTTTTATCGGCCTCAATGTTCAAGTTAAATACGTACTTTTCCTATTGACAGTAAAACTTCATTTACGTTCCCTCTTTCGATAATAATATTGTCCGGAAACAATTTTCTTTTTTAATCGAGACAGGTTACCTCATCGGCCGCCTCACTATGCCTTCACCCCAGCACCGCTAATTCATTATCCAAAAGAATTGAGGGCGAGAAGAAAAGAAATGCGTGTCGCTCTGCCTGATGACAGAAATGGATAATAGATACGTGGAAGAGTGTGACAAAAGCGCGGATTGGCGAAACCCAAATGGGTGGGGACCCTGCCAGCTACATCCCGGCACACACGTCACCTGCTGCGGCTGCTTCCTTCCGGACCTGACCGAGTTCACAAGTTAGTGTTGCGGGAGAACCAACAGGGCCCCCATTGACGGCTTCTGTACTCTGAAGCGGTGGGCATTATCGGCGATGCCCCACCAAATAGCAAGCCAACCGGGGCCAACCGCTGTTTTCTTACCCACCTGCGCTGTGGCACACTCTTCGCCTGGGTTTTGACTCGTGCAGGAACAGCAATATGCAACCAGAAGACGCCTCTTTCAGCCAGCGGGTTTTCCATATCGTGGCCGCCATCCCGTTCGGCAAAGTCACCACTTATGGTGAAGTCGCCCGGCTGGCCGGCTCGCCGCGCGCCGCACGTCAGGTTGGCGGCGTGCTGCGGCGTTTGCCCGAAGGCAGCACGCTGCCCTGGCACCGGGTGATCAACCGGCACGGACAGATCTCGCAGCAGGGGGAGGATTTTCAACGGCAACGGCAGGCACTGCTGGCGGAGGGGATAATTTTCGGCCCACACAGCACGGTCGATTTCGAACGCTACGGCTGGCGCTGGTAAAACAAAACAGCCTTTGGCCGAAGCGCAAAGGCTGTTGATTTCATCTTGCTGTACCGCAGTAAGTTTACTGCATGGCGGTTGGCGCAGCCTGAATCGGCACACCCTGAACCGGAACCAGCAGCAGATCGGCGCGGGTGCCGTTGCGGTTAACCACTTCCTGGATGGTGTCGGTAATGAACATCAGGCGCCCGTTGACCGTCACCGCCGCGCTCAGAATGATGCGCGCATTCGGTTGGATGTCGGACGGGTTGTACGGCAGCGTAAAGCTGAATGGCGCCTGCTGCCCTTCAGTACGTACCGCGCGCTGTGCAATCACTTTGGACGGCGCATCTGCCAGCGAAGCGTCAGAGAGGGTGACCGTCAGTACGGCGTCCGGCGGCAGCGCAATGCGCTGACGTATATTAACCGAACCTGTCACCGCCGGGCCCTGAATCTGCGTTTGCGCAGCCGCCGGGTTACCGGCCGCCTGTGTAGGCACATCGGCACTCTTTTGCGCGCATCCTGCCAGCGTGATCGTCAGTGCCGCGGCACCGCCTACGATTTGCCAGAGTTTCATGGATCGGTCTCCTTTTTTATTATCAACATGTTGGTGGCTTTCACCACCTCACCTATTAAACCTAGCACAAAACACTGATAAATCCACTTTACCCCGCCTATTAATCACTTAAGCAGCCCACGGCGTCCATGATTAAGAGCATTCTCATCGGCCCTTAACGCAAAATGTTGACGCCGCGCCGTGATATTCCGCACACTGCGCAAAATGATTATTAGAAAGGTAACAACTTTATGAGCCAGGCATTGCAAAACCTCCTCGATCTGCTGGATCTGGAGAAAATCGAAGAAGGATTGTTCCGCGGTCAGAGTGAAGATCTGGGGCTGCGCCAGGTATTCGGCGGGCAGGTGGTCGGCCAGGCGTTGTACGCCGCCAAACAGACGGTGCCGGACGAGCGCAGCGTGCATTCGTTCCACAGCTACTTCCTGCGCCCGGGCGACAGCAGCAAACCTATCGTTTACGACGTGGAAACCCTGCGCGACGGCAACAGCTTCAGCGCGCGCCGCGTCAGCGCCATCCAGCACGGCAAACCTATCTTCTATATGACCGCCTCCTTCCAAAGTCCGGAAACGGGCTTCGAGCATCAGAACCTGATGCCGGACGTGCCGCCGCCGGAAGGGCTGCTGTCTGAATCAGAGATCGCCCAGAAGCTGGCGCATATGCTGCCGGAAAAAGTGCGCGAAAAATTTATCGGCCAGAAGCCGATCGAAATGCGCCCGGTGAAATTCCATAACCCGCTGAAAGGCAGCGTGGAAGAACCGCATCGCTATGTGTGGTTCCGCGCCAACGGCAGCATGCCGGACGATCAGCGCATCCACCAATATCTGCTGGGCTATGCGTCGGACTTTAATTTCCTGCCGACGGCGCTGCAGCCGCACGGCGTCGGTTTCCTCGAGCCGGGCATGCAGGTGGCCACCATTGACCACTCAATGTGGTTCCACCGTCCGTTCCGCATGGATGACTGGCTGCTGTACGCGGTGGAGAGCTCCTCCGCCTCCGGCGCACGGGGCTTTGTGCGCGGCCAGATTTATACCCGCGACGGCGTACTGGTCGCCACCACCGTGCAGGAAGGGGTGATTCGCCAACGCGACGCCTGATCCGCAGCATAAAGAAAGGGGCGATGTTTCCATCGCCCCTTTTGGCTTCATCATTATTTTAGTCTTTAGCGCACTGCCCTGCTTTGAGCCTTACTGGTTGTAGGCGCTCTCGCCGTGGCTGTTGACGTCCAGCCCCTCGCGTTCCTGCTCCTCCGGCACTCTCAATCCAACCATCGCGCCCGCGATCTTGAAGGCGATAAAGGCGGCGACGCTCGACCACACCAGCGTGATCAGCACGCTCACCAGCTGGATCCAGACCTGATGGCCCATCGTCACCCCTTCGGCGTAACCGGTGCCGCCCAGTGAAGAGGCGGTGAACACCCCGGTCAACAGGCAGCCGACGATGCCGCACACCCCGTGCACACCGAACACGTCGCAGGTGTCGTCCACTTTCAGCCATTTTTTCAGCGTCACGACGCCCCACAGGCCGGCGACGCCGCCCACCAGGCCGATGATCAACGCCCCGCCCACCCCCACGGTGCCCGCCGCCGGCGTCACTGCAACCAGCCCGGCGATCATGCCGGAGCAGGCGCCCAGCAATGAAGGCTTGCCGCGCAGCACCCACTCGGCGAAGGTCCAGGAGAGAATGGCGCCCGCCGTGGCAACCACGGTATTGAGGAATGCCAAGGCCGCAATGCCGTTGGCCGCACTGGCGGAACCGGCATTGAAGCCGAACCAGCCGATATACAGGATGGACGCCCCGGTAAACACCATCGGCAGGTTGTGCGGTTTGAAGGCCTCTTTACCGAAGCCGGCGCGTTTGCCAATCAGGTAGGCGCCGATCAACCCGGCGCTGGCGGCGTTGATGTGCACCACGGTGCCGCCGGCGAAGTCCAATGCGCCGTCGGCGGCCAGGTAACCGCCACCCCACACCATGTGCGCGATCGGCAGATAAGACAGCGTGAACCACAGGATCGCGAAGATCAGCACCGCCGAGAAACGAATGCGTTCGGCGAAGCCGCCCACCACCAACGCCACGGTGATACAGGCGAAGGAGGCCTGGAAAGCGACGTGGATCATCTGGCTGATGCTGCCGGTGACGCTGTCGATGCCGATGCCTTTCAGCATCGCCGTCTCGAATCCGCCGAACACCGCATTGCCTTCGCTGAACGCCAGGCTGTAGCCATACAGCACCCACAGCACGCAGACCAACGCGAAGGTGACGGTGACCTGCGTCAGCATCGACAGCACGTTTTTACCGCGCAGCAGACCGCCGTAAAACAGCGCGATGCCCGGCAGCGTCATGAACAGCACCAACGCGGTGCAGATCATCATAAAGGCGTTGTCGGCCTTATCGGCGACCGCCGGGGCGGCCAGGGCCAAAGAAGGAACCAGGGTTACCGAACTCAGGCCCAACATGGATAACAGTCTTTTCATTATCAATCATCCCCATCACTTAACTGAGTTCGCGGTTACAGTGCCGATTCGTCGGTTTCGCCGGTGCGAATGCGGATCACGCGTTGCAATTCGGCAACGAAAATTTTGCCGTCGCCGATTTTGCCGGTGTAAGCGGCTTTGCTAATCACATCAACCACTTCATCCAACTGATCGTCGGCGATGGCGATATCGATTTTGACCTTGGGCAGGAAGTTGACGTTATATTCGGCGCCGCGATACAGCTCGGCGTGCCCCTTCTGGCGGCCAAAGCCCTTCACTTCGGTTACGGTCAACCCCTGAATGCCCACGGAGGACAAGGCCTCGCGCACGTCCTCCAGCTTGAACGGTTTGATTACCACGGTCACCAGCTTCATATTGCCCCTCCACGAATTAAGCCCAAACTCACCCCTGGTACGCGTCATATGTAGCAAGGGCTGTGCCAAATTTAATTTTGCAGGGCGATTCAGCGGATTAGCGGGCACGCGGGCGCAGCCGCGAGGCGGCACGGCACCGATACCTTGGACAGGTTAAATAATGCGCACCGATTTGGTGCGCATCGCGTCGAAAAAGTGCAGAAAGGGGGCGTGGCCCAGATGGTTTGCCTGCTTATGGTGCGTTGGAAAGAAAGAAGGGCCGCGAGCGCGGCCCATGTTCAGGCGGGTTGGCTCTCCTCGCGCACCGCTTCCGCCAGTTGTTCGCCCGCCAACTGCAGCTGGTACATCTGGTAGTAACGCCCCTGCTGCGCCAGCAGCTGCTGATGGTTGCCCTGCTCCACCGCCTGGCCGCGATGCAGCACCAAAATGGAATCGGCATCGACGATGGTCGACAGCCGGTGGGCGATCACCACCAGCGTGGTGTGCTCGCGTATCGCACGCAGCGCGCGCTGGATAGCCTGTTCGGTGCCCGAGTCGATATTGGCGGTCGCCTCGTCGAGGATTAGGATCTGCGGCGCCTGCACCAAGACCCGCGCCATCGCCAGCAGCTGTTTCTGCCCGACCGACAGGTTATTGCCCTGCTCCCCCAGGCGGGTGTGGATACCCTGCGGGAAGCCGCGCACCAGATCCGCCAGCTGCACCGTTTCCAGCGCCCGCCAAACGGCGTCTTCCTCGATATTGCGCCCCAACGTGACGTTGGCCAGCACCGAATCGGCGATCACCACCGGATCCTGCTGCACCATCGCCACGCCCTGGCGCAGCGTGCGGTGCGACAAGCTGGAGATCGGGCGGCCATCGAGACGCACTTCCCCCTCGCTGACCGGGTAATAACCCATCAGCAGGTTAGCCAAGGTGCTCTTGCCGCTGCCGGTGTGCCCGACCAGCGCCACGAAGCCGCGCGACGGCACCGACAGCGAAATATGCTGCAGCACCTTTTTGTCCGCGCGGTAAGCGAAGCTCAGATCGGTGATGTCGATGCGGCCGCCGGCCAACGGACTATCGTCGGCGCCGTAGCTCTGCTGGCTGCGATCCATCAGTTCGAAAATACGTTCGCCGGCCACCACCGCCTGCTGCAGGATCGACTGTTGCGACGTCAGCTCGATCAGCGGTTCGTTCAAACGCCCCAGGTAGTTGATGAAGGCATAGAGCACGCCGACGCCAATCACGCCTTCGCCGCTGAAGCCGAACAACATCAGCAAACCGCACAGCACCAGCGCCGAAAACAGGCTGAGCAGCGGCCGCAGCAGGAAACCGTCGAGCCGCAAGGTCTGCATGCGCGCGAGATAGTGCGACTGGCTGGCGGCGCTCATGCGCTCGCCGAAGCGCACCTGCTGGCGGAATTGCTGGATCACGCCCATGCCGTTGATCACTTCGTTGAAACCGTCGTTGATGTCCGCCAGATAACTGCGCACCCGGCGCACGATCGGCGTGCTGTAATATTGATAAATGCCCATCACCACGAACACCGCCGGGAAGATGCAGATGGCCACCAGCGCCATGCGCCAGTCGAGGCTGAACATCGCCACCAGCATGGCGCCGATCAGCGCGGCGCTTTTCAGCACCGTGGAGACCACCATCACGTACAGATCCTTGATCACTTCGGTGTCGTTGGTAACGCGCGAGATCAATTGCCCGACCGGTTGCGTGTCGAAGGCGCTGAGCGGCTGGCGCAGCGCGGCGTCCATCACGTCGGTGCGCAGCCGCTGCACCACCCCCACCGCCGCCTGGTTGAACAGCAGCGCCTGGAAGTAGTGCAGCGCCGCCGCCAGCAGCTCCAGCAGAATGTAGGCCGCCGCCAGCCCGCCGACAATCATCAGCGGCAGTTGCCCTTTGGCGACGTAATTATCGATAAAATAGCTCACCAGGATCGGCCCGGCGACTTCCGCCGCCGCCGCGATCCACAGCATCAGCACCGCCAGCCCCAGCGGTTTGCGGTACGGCGAGCCGTAGGCCAGCAGCCGCTTCAGCGTCGGCCACAGCTTTTGCACTTTATTCATCGGCCAACGCCTCCTCGCCGTTTTCCGGCGCCTCGTCCAGCGCCGCTTCCAGCTGCTGATAACGGTACATATCGCGATACCAGCCCGGCTGCGCCGCCAACGCCGCCGGATCGCCGCGCTGCGCCACGCCGCCGTGCTGCATCACCAGGATCTCGCTGGCTTCGGTCAATGCCGACAGCCGGTGCGCGCTGATGATCACCGTGCGATCTTGCCCCCAGCTGCGCAGGTTGTGCAGGATCTGGTGTTCGGTACGGCCATCCACCGCCGACAGCGCATCGTCGAGGATCAGGATCTCCGCATCCAGCAGCAGCGCTCGTGCAATGGAGATGCGCTGTTTCTGCCCGCCCGACAGCATCACGCCGCGTTCGCCCACCTCGGTGTCATAGCCCTGCGGCAGCCGCAGAATGTCCTCATGGACGCTGGCCAACCGCGCCGCCTGTTCGATCTGCGCCTGCGTCGCCCCCGGATGGCCCAGCGCGATGTTGTTCGCCACGGTATCGGAGAACAGGAACGGCGTTTGGCTCACCACCGACAGCCGCGAACGCCAGTCGTCGAGTTTGACCTGCGGCAACGGCAGGCCGTGATAGCGGATCTGCCCTTGGTCGACGTCGAACTGGCGCTGGATCAGCGACAGTAATGTCGACTTACCGGCCCCGGTCGGCCCGCACAGCCCCAGCATCTGCCCCGGCTTCAACGTCAGCGCCACGTCATGCAGCGCCGGATGTGGGTTGTCCGGGTAGTGGAACGCGCGGATATCCACGTCCAGCACGCCGCGCCCGGCCGGCAACGCCTGCGGGCCATCCTGCACCGCCGGCGCCTCATCGAGCAGGCTGCGGATGCGGCTGTAGGCCGCGCTGCCGCGCTCGACGATATTGAACATCCAGGCCAGCGCCAGCATCGGCCAGATCATCAGGCCGAGGTACATCACAAAGCTGGTCAGTTGCCCGAGCGTCAGTGAACCGTTCACCACCATCCAGCTGCCGCCGCCGATGGCCAACAGGTTAGACGCGCCGATGGCGATATAAATGGTCGGATCGAAGCGCGCATCCACCCGCGCCACGTGCATGTTCTTGGCCCCGGTCTGCGCCGCGACATCGGCGAAGCGGTTCGATTGGTGATCTTCCAGCCCAAAGGCCTTGATCATGCGTATGCTGGTCATGCTTTCCTGCGCCTGATCGTTCAGGCTGGAAAACGCCGCCTGCGCCGATTTAAAGCGCTGGTGCAGCTGGTCGCCGTAATATTTGATGGCGATCGCCATCAGCGGCATCGGGATTAACGCCAACACCGTCAGCTGCCAGCTGATTTGGGTGCTCATCACCACCAGCACCACCACCCCCATCACCAGCGAATCCACCAACGTCAGCACGCCTTCACCGGCGGCGAACACCACGCGATCCACATCGTTGGTGGCGCGCGCCATCAGGTCGCCGGTGCGGTGGCGCAGGTAGAACGCCGGGTTTTGTCGGCTGAGCTGGCGGTAAAAGTTTTCGCGCAGTTCGACCGCCAGCTGGTAAGAGGCGCCGAACAGCAATACCCGCCACACATAGCGCAGCAGATAAACGACGATCGCGGTGCCGATCATCAGCCCGAGCCAGGCCATCAGCACGCCGGTGGACATCTGTTTTTCGGTGACGCCGTCCACGATGATGCCGACCAGCTTAGGCGGCAACAGTTGCAGGATGGCGATGACGATCAGCAGCACCACCGCCCCGAGGTAGCGGCGCCACTCCCGGCGGAAGTACCAGCCGATTTGTGCAAATAATCTCACGCAGTTTGATTCCAGGATTTTATGGGATTTGTCTCTTTTTCTGCTTCAGCAGAGCAGGATACCATCGTTGAGCCGCCCGTCCGGTGAACTTTTCACTCCGGCACCGGCAGCGCGGTGGTGTATTTGATTTTTTCCATGGCAAAGCTCGAGGTGACGTCAATAAGGCCCGGTACGCCGTTCACCAGGCGCTTATAAAAGCCGTCGTAGCTTTTCATGTCCGCCACTTCGACCTGCATCAGGTAGTCGTACTCCCCCGCCATCCGGTAGAACGCCAGCACCTCGGGCATTTGGCTGGTCAACTGCACAAACGCCTGATACCACTCGCTGCTGTGCTGCTGGGTCTTGATCAGCACGAACGCCGTCAACCCCAGGCCGAGCTTTTCATTATCCAGCAAGGCCACTCGGCCGCGAATATAGCCCTCGTCCTCCAGGCGCTTCAGCCGTTTCCAGCACGGCGTCGAGGTCAAATTGACCGCATCGGCCAGCGCCTGCAGCGACTGGGTGCAATCTTGCTGCAGCATGCACAGCAGCTTACGGTCTGTTTTATCTAACATAGCGGCCACCAGGAGAAAAATTTTCTCTCATTAGGCGATTAAACAGGGAAAATGGCAATCCTTTTTTCCCGCCGACAGGCTATGCTACGCCATAAACCAGCCCCCTATTCTGAGGCCAAATCATGACAAACTCTTGGGTAAAATATGCTATCGGTGAAATAGAAGCGGATTTTCAACGCTCCGCCGATACGCATCTGATTCGCCTGAACCTGCCGGCGTTTCCCGGCATCTGCCTGTACCTGAAAGATGAGAGCACCCACCCGACCGGCAGCCTGAAACACCGCCTGGCGCGCTCGCTGTTCCTTTATGGCCTGTGCAACGGCTGGATCACCGAGAACACCACCATCATTGAGGCCTCTTCGGGCAGCACCGCGGTGTCCGAAGCCTACTTCGCCCGTCTGATCGGCCTGCCGTTCATCGCGGTGATGCCGTCCTGCACCGCGCGCCGCAAGGTGGAGCAGATCGCCTTCTATGGCGGCCGCTGTCACTTCGTCGATCACGCCGCCCAGATCTACGCCGCCTCCGAACAGCTGGCGAAAGAGCTGAACGGCCACTATATGGATCAGTTCACCTACGCCGAGCGCGCCACCGACTGGCGCGGCAACAACAACATCGCCGACAGCATCTTCCGCCAGATGGCGCGCGAACCCTTCCCGGTGCCGAAACACATCGTGATGAGCGCCGGCACCGGCGGCACCTCCGCCACGCTGGGGCGCTATATCCGCTATCAGGGGCACGACACCCAATTGACGGTGGTCGATCCGGAAAACTCGGTGTTCTATGACTGCTTCCACCACGGCGATCGCACCCTGATCGGCAGCTGCGGCAGCCGTATCGAAGGCATCGGCCGCCCGCGTGCCGAGCCGTCGTTCATCCCATCGGTGGTCGACAACATGCTGCGCGTGCCGGATGCCGCCAGCGTCGCCACCATTCACTGGCTGGAAGGCGTGCTGGGCCGCAAGGTTGGCGCCTCTACCGGCACCAACGTTTGGGGTGCGCTGCAGTTGGCGAAGCAGATGCGGGAAAACGGCGAGCAAGGGGCGATCGTCACCCTGCTGTGCGACAGCGGCGAGCGTTATCTGGATACCTATTACAACCCGGAATGGGTCAGCAACAACATCGGCGATCTGCAGCCGTATCTCGCGCAGCTGGCGGATTTGTAACGCCAGGCTTCGGGTAAAAAAAAGCCGGGTAGTCATACCCGGCCGGCTGTAAGGAGAACCTCATTCTTCGGGGGAATAGGTGAGGCAAGGTGAACGCAGCCAATGTTGTAAATAGTGGGCCACCGCCTGTTGTTGGCAATGGCCGATAACCGGTAGCTGCGGCAGCAGGGATTTCAGCTGCGGCAGGGCGTTGCCCATCACCACGCCGTGCCCCACCGCTCCCAGCATCTCTTTGTCGTTCATCGCGTCGCCGAACGCCATGCAGTCGGCCATCGTCAGCCCCAGATGACGGCTCAACCGCTCCAGCGCCGTGCCTTTGTTGCAACCGAGCGGCAGCACCTCCAGACAGTCGTAAGCGGAAAAGCACAGGTCTGCCTCGTCGCCCAACTGCGCCCGCAGCTGCACCTGCAACGCCAGCAACTCTTCATGCGGCGCGACAAAGCACACCTTGCTGTTGCCGAACGCCGGTAGACGGCGCACATCGGCCAGTTGAAAACGAAAGCCGCTCAGGTGGTGCGCCCGCAGCATCTCTTCCGGCACGGGAAACTCGGTCAGCCAACCTTCGTCGCGGAATACATGCATGCTGGCGCGGGTGCGCCAATGATGATGCAGCACCTCTTCGGCGATCTCCGCCGGCAGGTCGGTGGCGTGCAGCTGTTGGCCGCGGTTGTCATATACCCGCGTGCCGTTGCCGGTGATCAGGTAACCCTGCAGCCCCAGTTGCGCCATGATCGGTTGCGCATCGAGGTAGTGCCGCCCGGTGGCGAACGTCACCACCATCTCCCGCTCCACCAGCTGGTTCAGCACCGCCAGCGTTTCCGGACCAACCCGGTGATCCGGCATCAACAGCGTGCCGTCCATATCGAAAGCTGCCAGGCGATACATAAAGACCTCTTGAATGTGAACGCGATTACAATCACTGCAGTATGGGATGGCATTTGCGGAAGTAATAGTGAACAATTTGAAAAAACTGTTCCGGATTTCTGCCCATGCGCCTGGTTCACCGTCTCAGCCAATATCAACGCCTGTACCATCAGCTCGGCAGCGCGCCGGTCGCCGTGACCATCGGCGAGCTGGCGGCGATGTTCTACTGCAGCGAACGCCATGCCCGCACGTTGGTGCAACAGCTGCAGGATCAAGGCTGGCTGAGCTGGCATTCGCAGCCCGGCCGCGGCAAACGCGCTCGCCTGCACTGCCTGAAAACCCCGGATGAACTGCGCGCGCTGCTACTGCAACAGCTACTGCAACAGGGCAATCATCAGGGGGCGCTGGAGATGGCGCAACTCGATCCGCAGCACCTGCAGGATCTGCTCAGCCCGCACCTCGGCGGGCAATGGCAGGCCGGCAGCCCGACGCTGCGCATTCCCTATTACCGCACGCTGGAAGCGCTCGACCCGCTCACGCTGACCGGCCGCGCCGAACAACATCTGGTGTCGACCCTGCACGCCGGACTGACGCGCCTGATGACCGGTAACCCGGAACCGCAACCCGATCTGGCGCACCATTGGCAGATTAGCGATCGCGGCCTGCGCTGGCGCTTCTTTCTGCGCAGCCAGCTGCGCTGGCACAACGGCGAACCGTTGACCGGCCACCAGCTGCTGCAAACGCTGGAAAAACTGCAGCGCCATCCGCGCAGCCAACCGAGCCTGGCTAACGTCGCGCGCATCAGCCTGCCGCATCCGCTGTGCATTCAGTTCGATCTGCACCTGCCGGACTACTGGCTGGCCCACCGGCTGGCGGAGCTGCCTTGCCTGATGACGCACCCGGAGCTGCCGGCCATCGGCGCCGGCCCGTTCAAGCTGACACTGAATGAGCCGCAACTGGTGCGGCTGGAACAGCACGCCGGTTACCATCTGCAGCATCCGTATCTGGACACCATCGAATACTGGATCACCCCCGATCTGCCCACCGCCGGCGCCGACGCCAGCTGCCAGCATCCGGTGCGCATCACCATCGGTCAGCAAGACGATTTAGCGCAGGCCCGGCCGGTGCAGCGCAGCATGAGCCTGGGCTGGTGTTATTTGGCGCTGAACCTGCGCCACGGCGTGCTGAGCGAAGCCCAAGGGCAAAAGCTGCTGATGCTGATCCAGCAGTCCGGCCTGCTGAGCCATCTGCCGATCCCCAACAGCGTGATCACCCCCAGCCATGAAATGCTGCCCGGCTGGCGCATCCCGCACCAACAGGTCGAAGAGGACGTCGCCCTGCCCGACCGGCTGACGCTGCTGTATCGGCCGCCGGTCGAGCTGGAAACGGTGACGGCCGCACTACAGCGGTTGCTCGCGCAGCACGGCTGCGAGCTGGAAGTGCGCTACTACGCCGGCAAGCGCTGGCAAAGCGAGGAACAGATCGCCCAGGCCGATCTGCTGCTGGCGGACAACCTGATCGGCGAAGCGCCGGAGGCGACGCTGGAGAGTTGGCTGCGGCAGGATACGCTGTGGCGCGGCATCCTCACGGAAAGCCGCTGGCAGCAGCAACAGGATACGCTGCGGCAGATCCAGCAGCTGCAGGCGCAGCAACCGCGCTTCGCACGGCTGCAGGCCTATTATCAACAGCTGATGGCCGCCGCCATCATCACGCCGCTGTTTCACTACCAGTATCAGATCAGCGCGCCGCCGCGCATGCATGGCGTGACGCTGACCGCCCACGGCTGGTTCGATTTTTGTCAGGCGTGGCTGCCGCCGCCGGTGGATGACGCACCGGCCTGAGCCGAACCGCCCTGCGCCTGGCGGCCCTTTCTGCTACTATTGTCGCCGCAACGCAATTTTTATCCTGCCGCCCGAATGTGTATCGGGAGAGGCCAAAGCCCAAAAAGGTGATTTTATGAAGCGCGCGGTTGTCGTTTTCAGCGGTGGACAAGACTCCACGACCTGCTTGATCCAGGCATTGCAACAGTATGACGAAGTTCACTGCGTCACGTTCGATTACGGCCAGCGCCATCGCGCCGAGATTGAAGTGGCTCAGGAGCTGTCGGTGGCCCTCGGCGCCAAAGCGCACAAGGTGCTGGACGTGACGCTGCTCAATGAGCTGGCCGTCAGCAGCCTGACGCGCGACAATATTCCGGTTCCCGCCTACGATCCCAACCAGAAAAACGCGCTGCCGAGCACCTTCGTGCCGGGCCGCAACATCCTGTTCCTGACGCTGGCGGCGATCTACGCCTACCAGGTCGAAGCGGAAGCGGTGATCACCGGCGTGTGTGAAACCGATTTCTCCGGCTACCCGGATTGCCGCGACGAGTTCGTTAAAGCGCTGAACAAGGCGGTGACGCTGGGCATCGCCCGCGATATCCGCTTCGAAACGCCGCTGATGTGGCTGAACAAGGCCGAGACCTGGGCGCTGGCGGATTATTACCACCAGCTGGATCGCGTACGCCAGGATACGCTGACCTGCTACAACGGCATCAAGGGTGACGGCTGCGGCGAGTGCGCCGCTTGCAACCTGCGCGCCAATGGCCTGACGCAATACCGGGCCAACCAGGCGGAAGTGATGGCGGCGTTGAAACAGAAAGCCGGCCTGGCCTGAGGGCAGTGACGGCGGCAGCCTCTGCCGCCCGTGAACTTACTGCGGATTATCCTTCAGCGTGAGCGCCTCCAGGTGCTCGCGCAATTCGCCTTCGATCGGCAGCGCCCGCTGCGTTTTCAGATCGACGCACACGAAAGTCAGCAGCGCGTCTGCCACCGGCGTCCCCGCCGGATCCTGCGTCACCTTTTGGCTCAGCACCCCGCTCTTGCCGTTGAGCTGCACCATCTGGCTGTCGATACGCAGTTTATCCCCCAATACCGCCGGGCTGCGGTAATTGATATTGATGTTCACCACGATAAAAGCGATGTTGTTTTCCGTCATCCAGCGGAACCCGGCTTCGTTCTCCAACCACTCCCAACGCGCCTCTTCCAGAAACTCCAGATAGCGGGCGTTGTTAACGTGCTGGTAAACATCAAGGTGATAACCGCGAACTTTGATAAAGGTTTGCATAGGGAACGATCGCTCCTGCCTGGTGATTACAGAAAGAGGGAGCCACGCTGGCTCCCTCGCCCGTTTGGTCAATGCGCCAAACTGGTAAGACCTGTAAAATGTAGCAGAGGAGTCACGGCCTCAGCGGCATTTTGCCACGCAGCCGCGACCGGGATCACATTTTCAGCCGGGTGCGGTTCTTCTCAAACAGCGCCGGCCCGATGCCAGGCACCTCCTGCAACTGCTCAACCTGAGTGAATGGCCCGTTCTGTTCGCGATAGCGCACGATGCCTTCCGCCTTCTTCAGACCGACGCCGCTCAGGGCGGCGGCCAGCTGTTCGGCGGTGGCCTGATTGATGCTGACCGCCGCCTCTTCGGTTGCCTTGGTCATCACCGATTGTCCGCCATTGCTCGCCGGTGTTGAGAGCATGGGCGCCTCGTTTTTTTCCACCGCGGCGGCCGGCCCAGCCAGGCATAACAACAGCGCGGTCAGCGCGGCGTTAACGTGACGACGGTAACCGAAAAACGCTTTTTTCTCTGAATATTGCATGCTGTATCCTCCTTGTGTGTGACAGCACGGCTACCTTGCCGCGGCGGCGGATATTCAGCAATCGACGGATGTCAGATATGGAAAAGGCCGCGAAAGCGGCCTTTGTTTGTTGCACTGCGTTGCAGAAAAATGCGGCGATTACTGAGGCTGTTGCTCAGCGGCGCCCATTTTGATCTTGGCTTCTTTACGCAGGCTCGCCAGCAGCGAATCGAAGGAGACGCCGGTCGCGCCCTCTTCCATCTTGCCGACGAAGGTTTTCATTTCGTCTTCCGGCAGCGTGCCCGGCTTCACCGCATCAAGCGCAATCAGCACCACGTTGTCCTGGCGATCCTGCGACATGCCGTACACCGGTTTGCCGTCCTGCGGGTGCGGCAGCGCGAACACGCTCTCCACCAGTTGGCTGTCTTCCGGCGCGCGCGCCATCTTCTGCACGGCGCCAAAGCTCAGGCCGGCGGCTTTCATCGCTTCATCGCCCTTGCCCTGCTTCAGCTCAACCAACAGCTTCTCGCCCTGCAGCTTCGCTGCCTGCAGCGCCTTGTTGCGTTTCACCAGTTCCGCCACGCGGTCTTTTACCTGGTCGAACGGTTCGATGCCTTCCGGCTTGTGGCCGCTCACGCGCACCACGAAGGCGCGGTCGCCGTCTACGGTGATCACGTCAGAGTTGCTGCCCGGCGCGCCGTTCTCGCCGATCAGCGAGCCGTCGAAGATCGCCTGCACCACCGGCTTGAAGTTCAGCGCGGCAGGAATGTTGTCACGGGTGAACCAGTCGCTTTGCGCCGCTTTCACGCCGGCCGCTTCTTCAGCCGAGGCCAGAGATTCGTTGTCGCTGGTCGCCGCTTCGCTCACCTTCTGCTGCAGCGCGTAATACGCGTCTACCGCTTTCTCCTGCTGCACCTGCTTGGCGATAGCGTCATGCACGTCGCTCAGCGGTTTCAATTTCTCAGGTTCGATGTCGTTCAAACGCACGATCAGGAAGCCGACAGAGGATTTCACCACGCCGGACAGCTGCCCTTTCTCGGTCAGGTTAGCCTGCTTCAGCTCATCGGCGGTGGTTTCCGGCTCCAGCCACCCCAGTTCGCCGCCGGTGCGGCGCGAGATGATGTCGGTGGATTTCTCTTTCGCCAGCGCGGCGAAATCGGCGCCCTTCTTCAGCTCGTCCAGCGCCGCGTTGGCTTCCGCCTCGGTTTTCAACTGGATCACGCTGTAGTTTTTACGCTCAGGCTGGCCGTAGCTGCTCTTGTGCTGGTCGTAGTAAGCGCTGATGTCCTCTTCGCTCACTTTCACCTTGTCCTGCATGGACGCGGCGTCCAGCGGGATATAGCTCACCTTCACCTGCTCCGGGGCGATGAAGCTGTTCTTGTTCTGATCGTAATACGCCTTCAGTTCGTCGTCGCCGGCGCTTTGTTTCACCTGCAGCGCTTTCAAATCGATGGTCGCCAGGCGCACGTCGCGCTCCTGCAGCACCAGCGCCGCCATCGCTTGCGATTCAGACGGCAGCACGAAACCGGACTCGCCGAAGGCCTGGATCACCTGCTGATTGACCAACTGCTGACGCATCGACTGCGCGAAGTTGTCGGCGGTGTAACCCATGCGACCGATCAGATCGAGATATTTGGCGTTATCGAACTGGCCGTTGGTCTGGAAGTAAGGCGCCTTGCGGATGGCGTCCTTGATCTGATCGTCGCTGACCGCCAGGCCCAGCTTTTTGGCGTACTGGTCGAGCAGCATGTTGTCGATCAACTGGGACAACACCTGACGGCGCATCTGCTGCATGTAGCCTTCGTTGCCGGCCAGCGCAGAGAACTGGTCACCCAGCTGCTGCTGCATGCGGCTGCGCTCGCTTTGGAAAGCCTGTTCCAGCTGAGCGCGTTCGATCGTCTGACCATTTACTTTCGCAGCATAATCGCCGGAGCCGCCGATCAGGTAGTTACCCACCCCGGTCAGAACGAATGACAGGATGATCAGGGCCAGGATGATTTTGAGCACGACGTGATTGGCAGCCGCGCGTAAATTGTCCATCATAGTGTGACAACACTCCGCTGTGATGTGGATTAACAACCCTTGCGCAGGCGCGTTCCCTGCGACAAAAATAAAAAAAGCGCATCAGTCCGATGCGCCTTGTATCTTACCTTACCAGCACCGCTGCGTCAGGTGATTGTTTATTACAAAACCCTGTTACGCTAAACGGTTAGACGCTAAATCAGTTTACAGCGTCTTTCAGCGCTTTCCCTGCACGGAAGGCAGGTACTTTGGCTGCCGCGATCTTGATCTCTTTACCGGTCTGCGGGTTGCGGCCGGTACGGGCCGAACGTTCACGCACGGTAAAGGAACCGAAACCTACCAGAGCCACGTCATCCCCTGCTTTCAGGGAGTCGGTAACGGAAGCGATTACTGCGTCTAAAGCACGTCCCGCTGCCGCTTTGGAAATATCAGCACCTGCGGCAATCTTGTCGATCAGTTGTGACTTATTCACTCTATCATCCCCTCTAGAATTCTATCGTCGCACCGAAAAATCCCTACGGTTGCGACAGCGCAGCTGTTATATCAATCCCATCGAACCTTGGCAAGCCACCGACTGGGTGACAAAACGCGGGCCGACAGAGATCTAACTTAGCGGTACAAAAAAATACTGGCAAGTCCGAAATGGCTTGCCAGTATAAGTTTTATCAATGGTTTTTGCGATTCGTCACTATTTTGCCGCTACCGGCAGTGCGCCGAAGGCCGGGTTTTGCAACGCAATGTTCAAAACTTCATCGATTCGCTGCACCGGATGAATCTCCAGATCGGCGATAACATTGTCCGGAATCTCTTCCAGATCGCGCTTGTTCTCGTAAGGGATCAGCACGGTTTTGATGCCGCCGCGGTGCGCCGCCAACAGTTTCTCTTTCAGGCCGCCGATCGGCAACACCTGACCGCGCAGCGTGATCTCGCCGGTCATCGCCACATCGGCGCGTACCGGGTTGCCGGTCAGGCAGGAGACCAGCGCGGTGCACATCGCGATACCGGCGCTCGGGCCGTCTTTCGGCGTCGCCCCTTCCGGCACGTGCACGTGGATGTCGCGTTTCTCGTAGAAATCGGCGTTGATGCCCAATTTCTCCGCGCGCGCGCGCACCACGGTCAGCGCCGCCTGAATCGATTCCTGCATCACTTCACCCAGAGAACCGGTGTAGGTCAGCTTGCCTTTGCCCGGCACGCAGGCGGTTTCAATGGTCAGCAGATCGCCGCCCACTTCCGTCCACGCCAGCCCGGTGACTTCGCCCACGCGGTTTTCGGTATCCGCACGGCCGTAATCGACGCGCTGCACGCCCAGGTAATCCTTCAGGTTGTCGCCGTTGATCTCGATATGCTTGCGCTTCTTGTCCATCAGCAACGTTTTCACCGCTTTACGGCACAGCTTGGAGATTTCACGCTCCAGGCTACGCACCCCGGCTTCGCGGGTGTAGAAGCGAATGATGCCGATGATGGCGCTGTCGTCGACCGTCAGTTCGCCTTTTTTCAGCGCATTGCGCTCAAGCTGCTTCGGCAGCAGGTGCTGTTTGGCGATGTTGAGCTTCTCGTCCTCGGTATAACCCGACAGGCGGATCACTTCCATACGGTCCAGCAGCGGCGCAGGAATGTTCATCGAGTTCGAGGTGGCGACGAACATCACGTCGGACAGATCGTAATCCACTTCCAGATAATGGTCGTTGAACGCCACGTTCTGTTCCGGATCCAGCACCTCCAGCAGAGCGGAAGCCGGATCGCCGCGCATGTCGGAAGACATCTTGTCGATCTCATCCAGCAGGAACAGCGGGTTCTTCACCCCAACCTTGGCCATCTTCTGGATCAGTTTGCCCGGCATCGAACCGATGTAGGTACGACGGTGACCGCGGATTTCCGCTTCGTCACGCACGCCGCCCAGCGCCATGCGCACGTACTGACGACCGGTCGCTTTGGCGATCGACTGCCCCAGCGAGGTTTTACCCACGCCCGGCGGCCCCACCAGACACAGGATCGGCCCCTTGATTTTGCTGACGCGACTCTGCACCGCGAGGTACTCGAGGATGCGATCCTTGACGCGCTCCAGGCCGTAGTGATCGGTATCGAGCACTTCCTGCGCCTTGTTCAGGTCTTTTTTCACCTTGCTGCGCGCATTCCACGGCACCTGCAGCATCCAGTCGATGTAGCCGCGCACCACGGTCGCTTCCGCCGACATCGGCGACATCATCTTCAGCTTTTGCAGTTCCGCTTCGGTTTTTTCGCGCGCCTCTTTCGGCATTTTCGCCGCATCGATCTTGCGCTTCAGCGCTTCGTGCTCGTCCGGCGCGTCGTCCATCTCGCCCAGTTCTTTCTGAATCGCCTTCATCTGCTCATTCAGATAGTACTCGCGCTGGCTCTTCTCCATCTGCTTCTTGACGCGGTTACGGATGCGTTTCTCAACCTGCAGCAGGTCGATCTCCGATTCCATCATCGCCATCAGGTATTCCAGACGCTCGGTGATGTCGGACATCTCGAGCACCGACTGCTTATCGCTGAGTTTCAGGGGCATATGGGCGGCGATGGTGTCCGCCAGGCGCGCGGCGTCGTCGATGCTGTTGAGTGAAGTCAGCACCTCCGGCGGGATTTTTTTGTTCAGTTTGATATAGCCTTCAAACTGATTGATCGCGGTGCGCACCAGCACTTCCTGCTCGCGCTCGTCGATAGCCGGCGACTCAAGGTATTCCGCCTGCGCGGCGAAATGCTCACCGCTGTCGGACAGCGTAGTGATGCGTGCGCGCTGCAGCCCCTCGACCAGCACTTTTACCGTGCCGTCCGGCAGCTTCAGCATCTGCAGGATCGACGCTACGGTGCCGACCGAGAACAAGTCGTTAATGCCAGGTTCATCCGTTGAGGCCTCTTTCTGTGCCACCAGCATGATCTTCTTATCGTGATCCATTGCGGCTTCGAGGCACCGAATCGATTTTTCCCGGCCAACAAATAACGGGATCACCATGTGCGGATAAACCACCACGTCGCGCAATGGCAAAACGGGGATTTCAATGCGTTCGGAACGCTCAGGGTTCATAGAGCTCTCTCTTAGTTTAATTTCCGCCAGGTTGAGGGGGAATCTCATGAGACGCAAGCATCTAACGTTTCATAAAATCTGGTTAATGAGTATATGGGGATGAATCTCTTACATTCAACGGCAAGAATGCAGGAAAAAGAAATGGGGGATGAAATCCCCCATTTTGCTGATAACGCGCTGGTTTAACTGGCTAATTATTCGCCAGACGCCTGGGCTTCAGGCTTGCCGTAAATCAGCAGCGGTTTGGATTGGCCGGCGATCACCGACTCGTCGATCACCACTTTGTCTACGCTGTCCATCGACGGCAGATCGTACATGGTGTCGAGCAGCGCGCCTTCCACGATGGAACGCAGGCCGCGGGCGCCGGTTTTGCGCGCCATGGCTTTCTTGGCGATGGCGTTCAGCGCTTCGTCGCGGAACTCCAGCTCCACGCCTTCCAGATTGAACAGCGCCTGATACTGCTTGGTCAGGGCGTTCTTCGGCTCTTTCAGGATCTGAATCAGCGCGTCTTCGCTCAGCTCGCTCAGGGTCGCCACCACCGGCAGACGGCCGATGAACTCAGGGATCAGACCAAACTTGATCAAATCTTCCGGTTCGGCCTGCAGCAGCAGTTCGCCTTCGGTGGCCTTCTCGGACTCGCCCTTGACGGTCGCGCCGAAGCCGATGCCGGAGCCGGTGTTGACGCGTTGACCGATCACCTTATCCAGGCCGGCGAATGCGCCGCCGCAGATAAACAGGATCTTGGAAGTATCGACCTGCAGGAATTCCTGTTGCGGATGCTTGCGCCCGCCCTGCGGCGGAACCGCGGCGATGGTGCCTTCAATCAGCTTAAGCAGCGCCTGCTGCACGCCTTCACCCGAGACGTCACGCGTGATCGACGGGTTGTCGGACTTACGGGAAATCTTATCGATTTCATCGATATAAACGATGCCGCGCTGCGCTTTCTGCACGTCATAGTCGCATTTTTGCAACAGCTTCTGGATAATATTTTCCACGTCCTCGCCCACATAACCGGCTTCGGTCAGCGTGGTGGCGTCGGCCATGGTGAACGGCACGTCCAGGAAGCGCGCCAGCGTTTCCGCCAGCAGAGTCTTGCCGCTGCCGGTCGGGCCGATCAGCAAGATGTTGCTCTTGCCCAACTCGATACCGTTGCTGGTATCGCCGTTGCGCAGGCGTTTGTAGTGGTTGTACACCGCAACCGCCAGCACTTTCTTCGCCTGCTCCTGGCCGATGACGTAGTCATCCAGGTGGTGGCGGATCTCGTGCGGCGTCGGCAGCGCACTGCGCTCACGATGCGGGGCAACTTCTTTAATCTCTTCGCGAATAATGTCGTTACACAGATCGACACATTCATCGCAGATATACACTGACGGCCCGGCAATCAGCTTACGCACTTCATGCTGGCTTTTGCCGCAAAAAGAGCAGTACAGCAGCTTTCCTGAACCGTCTTTGCGCTTATCTGTCATCAGTCAAACCTCTTCTTTAGTCTTGTCCCGCAGGAAAATCACGGCGGCAGTGCGCCCAAACTCATATCGGGAACGCCGAGGGGCTACAACAGAGCGAGCCCCTGCCCACTCTGATTACTATAGTCCATCGGCGCCGCGTGGTTCTAGCTGCGGTGTGTCAGAATGCCGTCAACCAGGCCGTATTCCACGGCTTCTTCCGCGGTCATAAAGCGATCGCGCTCGGTGTCGCGCTCGATCTGCTCCAGCGGCTGGCCGGTATGCTCGGCCATCAGTTCGTTCATGCGCGCTTTCACCTTGAGGATTTCACGCGCGTGGATTTCGATGTCCGTCGCCTGGCCCTGGTAGCCGCCCAGCGGCTGGTGAATCATCACGCGCGAGTTCGGCAGGCAGAAACGTTTGCCTTTGGCGCCCGCGGTCAGCAGGAAGGAGCCCATCGAGCACGCCTGGCCCATACAGATGGTGCTGACGTCCGGCTTGATGAACTTCATGGTGTCGTAAATCGACATGCCCGCGGTGATCACCCCGCCCGGCGAGTTGATGTAGAGGAAAATGTCTTTTTCCGGGCTTTCCGCTTCGAGGAACAGCATTTGCGCCACGATCAGGTTGGCCATGTGATCTTCCACCTGGCCGGTCAGGAAAATGATGCGCTCTTTCAGCAGGCGGGAATAAATGTCGTAAGAACGCTCCCCGCGTGAAGTCTGCTCTACCACCATCGGCACCAGCGCCATGTTCGGTGCAAATTGATCTCGTTCGCCACTGTATGACATTACCGTCTCCTAATAGAAATTGCCTTGGCGGCCAGGGTGTCACCCTAATACGCCGATTCTACTTGAGAACGGCCATGATGACTATGCTCAAGCATTCGACCCGCGCCGCACGTACCCGACGGTTAGTTTATCCCGCGCACTTTGGCAAACAGCCCCAGAATCATTCTTTACAGATTGGGGGATCCCGGCGCAATTTCAAGCCCAGGGGCCGATTTTCTCCGCGCGCCGAAAACGATGCCGTTAATCTGACCGTTATCATGCCAGCCAGTTCCCCAGGCAACAGGGTAAATATAGTGCATATTATCCCGCTTAACCTGAGATTAATCAGCAACGTGGCAAAAAGAAAAGCCCGCAACCAGAGGTTGCGGGCTTTTTCATCGTGCGCCGGTTCGCCAGGCGAAACCGGGGGCGCCGTTCATCGCGCCCGGCACGCCGGCATTACGCCTGTTGAGTCTGGTTCATCAGCTCGCTGAAGGTAGTGGCTTTTTCAGTCACTTTCGCTTTTGCCAGCAGGGCTTCAACCGCTTGCTCTTCCAGAGCCACGTTGCGCATGTTGTTCATCAGCTCTTTGTTTTTGCTGTAGAACTCGATGACTTCGCTTGGATCTTCGTAGGCAGAAGCCATTTCTTCGATCAGCGTCTTCACGCGGTCTTCGTCAGCTTTCAGATCGTTGGTGCTGATCACTTCGCCCAGCAGCAGGCCAACCACTACGCGGCGTTTCGCTTGCTCTTCGAACAGTTCGCGTGGCAGTTCCAGCGCTTGCTTCTCGTTGCCGCCGAAACGCTGTGCAGCCTGACGACGCAGCACGTCGATTTCGCCGTCGATCAGGGCAGCAGGCACGTCGATTTCGTTCGCGCTCACCAGGCCGTCGATCGCCTGAGACTTGATGCGGTTACGCACCGCGCCTTTCAGCTCGCGCTCCATGTTCTTGCGAACTTCGGTGCGCAGGCCGGCAACGGAACCGTCCGCCACGCCGAAACGCTTGATGAACTCTTCGGTCAGTTCCGGCAGCTCGCGCTCTTCAACTTTCTTCAGCACGATAGCGAATTTGGCCGCTTTGCCCTTCAGGTTTTCCGCGTGGTAGTCTTCCGGGAAGTTCACGTCGATGGAGAACTCTTCGCCCGCTTTGTGACCAACCAGACCTTCTTCGAAGCCTGGGATCATGCGGCCCTGGCCCATTGCCAGCACGAAGTCGGACGCTTTGCCGCCTTCGAACTCTTCACCGTCGATAGAACCGGTGAAGTCAACGGTCACGCGATCTTCAGCTTCCGCTGCGCGATCGGTTTCTTTCCAGGTTGCCTGCTGCTTGCGCAGGGTATCCAGCATCGCGTCGACGTCTTCGTCGTTCACTTCAACTACGGGTTTTTCAACTTCGATGTTTTCCAGGCCTTTCAGCTCAACTTCTGGATACACTTCGAACTCAACGGCGAAAGTGAAGTCTTCACCTTCTTTGTACTCGCCCGGCACGTAGTTTGGTGCGCCGGCCGGATTAATCTTTTCTTTGATGATCGCGTCAACGAAGCTGCGCTGCATCGCTTCGCCCAGCACGTCCTGACGAACAGAGGCGCCGTAACGCTGTTCCACGATGTTCATCGGCACTTTGCCTTTGCGGAAGCCGTCGATACGCACGCTTTTCGCTGCGTTGATCAGCTCTTTCTTCACCGCCTGCTTGATAGTATCAGCCGGTACAGTAATAGAGAGACGGCGCCCAAGGCCTTGAGTGGTTTCTACTGAAACTTGCATCTTGTTACCTCAAAAAAATCACAGTGCTCGGTCAACTCCGTTCCAAGAACCAGGACGGCTACAGATAAGAACCGAGTTCCCTGATGACAGAAGCGTCCCGAAACCATTCCGGAAAAATAAGACGCGACATTATAGCGGCGCATGCGTGGCGAGTCGAGGAAAGCTAGGCGGCGCAGGCGCGCTAAAACTCACACTTTTGCCGATTCGATCGCCAAAAGGCCGCCAAAACAGACCGAACGTTGGCCACATTGCGCGTCGGCCGTGTCGTCGTCAAAAACAGAAACGGCCCGCAGGCCGTTTCAAAATTCGTCAGTAGTAATACCCTAATTCAAGGGCAAAGTTCCACTGATACCTGAAAATTTCCCCCTCAGGCCAGCGTGCCCGCGCCGCGGCACGGCGGCGAGGCCGGCACGGTATCCTGCAGACCTTCCCACTCTTTGAGCGTATAGGTATGCAGCGCCAGCGCGTGTACGCCGTCCGCCAGCTCCTCCGACAATACGCCGTAGATGGAGCGGTGGCGCGTCAAAAAGCGTTCGCCGACGAAGCGATCGCTGACCAATACCACTTTGAAATGGCTTTCTGAACCCGCCGGAACGTTATGACGATAGCTTTCATCAACGACTTCCAGATACGCGGGCTCAAACGCCGCCCTTAACTTTGCTTCTATTTGCTCGCGAATCATAGGATCTCCTTACAACACCGGCAGAGGACCGTGCCCATCTAGTTCAATATTAGCCGGTTTTCCCCCGTTTAGACCATCGCCGGGACAAATTTCTCTTTTCTGCGGTCAAATGATGAGCGCCATCCCCGCCGCTTGGGGGATTATCCGATTGAGCGGGCCAAAAAAGCGTGTTTTTATCAACGGCAGGTAAAAATTTGTCACTCAGGCGCCTTCCGCGCTTCCACCGCACGGCGGCGATGCTATGATGTCGGCAATTTGTTGTCGGCTATCCCGCTCTGATTATTGCTAAATCCATCGAGAATGAGACAGAAAACATGTTAAAGAAACTTTGTCTTCCTTTGCTGGCCGCCCTGCTGCTGGCCGGCTGCGCGACCAGCAGCAACACCCTGAACGTCACGCCGAAAATCGTTCTGCCGCAGCAGGATCCTACCCTGCAGGGCATCACTGTCAGCATCAACGGCGCGGATCAGCGCACCGACCAGGCGCTGGCCAAGGTGAACCGCGACGGCCAGCTGGTCACGCTGACGCCATCGCGCGATCTGCGTTTCCTGCTGCAGGAAGTGCTGGAGAAACAGATGGGCGCACGTGGCTACATGATCGGCGCCGACGGCCCGGTGGCGCTGCAAATCGTCGTCAATAATCTGTACGCGGACGTCGCCGAAGGTAACCTGCGCTACAACATCACCACCAAAGCCGACATCTCGATCATCGCCCAGGCGAAGAACGGCAACAAACAGGTGAAGAATTACCGCTCGACCTATAACGTGCAGGGCGCCTTCACGGCGACCAACGAGAAGATCACCGACGCCGTCAACTCCGTGCTGGGCGACGTGATCGCCGACATGGCTCAGGACACCAGCGTCAACGATTTCATCAAGCAAAACGCGCGTTAATCGCCGCGCCTTGTGCCGCCCGGCGGATCGGGCGGCGCAGACAGGGAACTCATGTCGAAACACTATTTGAACATCTTCACCCAGCGTAACTCCGCCATTCTGCTGCTGCTGGGCTTCGCGTCGGGTCTGCCGCTGGCATTGACCTCCGGCACGCTGCAAGCCTGGATGACCGTCGAAAATATCGATCTGAAAACCATCGGCATCTTCTCACTGGTGGGCCAGGCCTACGTCTTCAAATTCCTCTGGTCGCCGTTCATGGACCGCTATACCCCGCCGTTTCTCGGGCGGCGGCGCGGTTGGCTGCTGATCAGCCAGCTGTTGCTGGTGGCGGCGATTGTGGCGATGGGCTTTATGCAGCCCGCGCAGCACCTGTGGTGGCTGGCGGCGTTGGCGGTGCTGGTGGCGTTCTGCTCCGCCTCGCAAGATATCGTGTTCGACGCCTATAAAACCGACCTGCTGAAAGCCGAAGAACGGGGCACGGGCGCGGCGATCTCGGTGCTGGGTTATCGGCTGGCGATGCTGGTTTCCGGCGGCCTGGCGCTGTGGCTGGCGGACCGCTATTTCGGCTGGCAAGCCACCTACTGGCTGATGGCCGGGTTGATGCTGATCGGCGTGGCCGCCACGCTGCTGGCGCCGGAGCCGGACGAAAACATCCCGGCGCCGCGCACCATGGAACAGGCGGTCGTCGCGCCGCTGCGCGATTTCTTCGGCCGCAACAACGCCTGGCTGATCCTGCTGCTGATCGTGATGTACAAAATGGGCGACGCTTTCGCCGGCAGCCTGAGCACCACCTTCCTGATCCGCGGCGTGGGGTTCGACGCCGGTGAAGTCGGGCTGGTGAACAAAACCCTCGGCCTGTTCGCGACCATCGTCGGCGCCCTGTTCGGCGGCGTGCTGATGCAGCGTCTCAGCCTGTTCCGCGCGCTGATGCTGTTCGGCGTCCTGCAGGCGGTCTCCAATCTCGGGTATTGGATCCTGGCGGTGACCGACAAGAGCCTGCTCACCATGGGCAGCGCCATCTTCCTCGAAAATCTGTGTGGCGGCATGGGCACCGCGGCCTTCGTGGCGTTGCTGATGACGCTGTGCAACCGGTCGTTCTCCGCCACCCAGTTCGCGCTGCTGTCGGCGCTGTCCGCCGTAGGGCGTGTCTATGTCGGCCCGATCGCCGGCTGGTTCGTCGAAGCCCACGGTTGGCCGCTGTTCTACCTGTTCTCTATCGCCGCTGCCCTGCCCGGCTTGCTGCTGCTCGGTATCTGTCGTCAGACGCTGGAGCACACCCAGCAGCATGGCAATTTTATGCCGCGCACCGAGTTTTCAGAATCTTACCGTTGGGCACTGCGCTTGCTGACGCTAGGCTGTTCGCTGTTGGGCCTGTGGTTGCTGTTGCTTATCGCCAATGCGCTGGATTGGACGCAGGCCCCGCAGTTGGCCGATCGGCTGCTGCAGGTCGGCGCCGCGCTGAGCCTGCTCGGCGTCGCAATGGGCAGTACGTTGGATTACCTCGCCCTGCGCCGCACCCGTTTGGCATAATCTGAACGGCCGGTGATTTCGCCGGCCGAAAAAAAAGCGATCCGGGGGTATATTTATTTCGGTAAAAAAAGATAATCGGCGCGGAAATTATTTTTTTATCCGACTGTCGCGCTCGGAAATAAAATTAAATTCACCTTTAAGACACAATTATTTTACATTAAATAAACCTTTTCTGCGTATTTCCCCGCCGCGCATTTCTTCGCCAAATTCATCATACCTTTAGTTTTCCTTAACATACGGGCTGCTCGTCACGATTCAGCGTGCCAACGCGTTGTTGTCATTGGTAAATTGTCACGCAGGGTTACATCTGTGACCCCCTTAACAGAAAGTGTCAACAAGCCGCTGACACTCCCTTAAGCATGTTTACAGTACTGCAACCTTCCCGTAAAATGCCCGCACACATGAAACGACAATTGAGCCTTTGTTATTGAGGTCGTTAGATGAGACTTAAGAAATACAATAAAAGTATTGGGATGCTGTCATTAATCGCAGGCACTGTATTGCTCAGTGGCTGCGATATGGTTTTGATGAATCCCAAAGGAGCAATTGGTGTTGAGCAACGGACACTGATTATCACTGCAATCGCGTTGATGTTGATCGTAGTGGTGCCAGTTATCTTCATGGCGTTCGCCTTTGCCTGGAAGTATCGCGCTTCCAACAAAGACGCCAAGTACAGTCCGAACTGGGCCCACTCCAACAAGATCGAAGCGGTCGTCTGGACCATTCCTATCATTATCATCGCCATCCTTGGCACCATTACCTGGAAGACC
>NZ_JVEL01000390.1:686-16050 GCF_001076875.1 Serratia sp. 506_PEND | reverse complement strand
CCCACGAACTCGATCCGTTCAAGCCGATTGTCACCGACAAGAAGCCGATGACGATCGAAGTGGTGTCGCTCGACTGGAAATGGCTGTTCATCTACCCGGAACAAGGCATTGCGACCGTTAATGAGCTGGCTTTCCCGAAAGATGTTCCAGTCGAATTCAAGATCACCTCTAACTCGGTAATGAACTCGTTCTTTATCCCGCAGTTGGGTGGACAGATTTATGCGATGGCCGGCATGCAGACCAAACTGCACCTGATCGGCAACGAAGCCGGTGCCTACAAAGGCATCTCCAGCAGCTACAGCGGCGCAGGCTTCTCCGGTATGAAATTCACCGCGATCGTTACCCCGACCGAAGGCGACTTCGATCAGTGGGTGGCCAAGGTGAAGGCATCGTCTAAAAACCTGAACACCACCGACGACTTTAACAAACTGGCAGAGCCGAGTGAAAACAACCCGGTTGAGTACTTTGCCGCTGTCAAACCGAATTTGTTCAAAGAAACAATTGCCAAATTCATGGGCGACATGGATATGCACAAGGGCGCTGGCGCGCACGAAGGCATGGACATGAGCCAAGGTATGGACATGGGTGAACATGCTGCTCACGCCGGAGCCGAGGAATAACTGATGTTGGGAAAATTAACACTTGATGCGGTTCCGTACCACGAACCGATCATCATGGTCACCGTAGCCGCAATTATTGTCGGGGGCCTGGCAGTGCTGGCGCTGCTGACGTATTTCGGCAAATGGAAGTGGCTGTGGAGCGAATGGCTGACTTCGGTCGACCATAAAAAAATTGGTATCATGTACATCATCGTGGCGATGGTCATGCTGCTGCGCGGCTTCGCCGACGCCATCATGATGCGTAGCCAGCAGGCGTTGGCGTCCGCCGGCGAAGCCGGGTTCCTGCCGCCGCACCACTACGACCAGATCTTCACCGCGCACGGCGTTATCATGATCTTCTTCATGGCGATGCCTTTCGTGGTCGGCCTGATGAACGTCGTGGTGCCGCTGCAAATCGGTGCGCGCGACGTCGCCTTCCCGTTCCTGAACTCCCTGAGCTTCTGGTTCTTCGTGGTGGGCGTTGTGCTGATCAACATCTCCCTGGGGGTCGGTGAATTCGCTCAGACCGGTTGGCTGGCGTATCCGCCGCTGTCGGGTAAAGAGTACAGTCCTGGCGTCGGGGTCGATTACTGGATCTGGAGTCTGCAGATTTCCGGTCTGGGTACCCTGCTGACCGGCGTGAACTTCTTCGCCACCATTCTGAAGATGCGTGCCCCTGGCATGCCTATGATGAAGATGCCGGTGTTCACCTGGGCGGCGCTGTGTACCAACGTCCTGATCATCGTTTCTTTCCCAATTCTGACCGTCACCATCGCGCTGCTGACCCTGGATCGCTATCTGGGCACCCATTTCTTCACCAATGATATGGGCGGCAACATGATGATGTACATCAACCTGATTTGGGCCTGGGGTCACCCAGAGGTGTATATCCTGGTTCTGCCGGTGTTCGGCGTGTTCTCCGAAGTCACCGCGACCTTCTCCAGAAAACGCCTGTTCGGCTATACCTCACTGGTATGGGCAACCATCGCGATCACCGTTCTGTCGTTCATCGTCTGGCTGCACCACTTCTTCACCATGGGGTCCGGCGCGAACGTTAACGCCTTCTTCGGTATCGCCACCATGATCATTTCCATCCCGACCGGGGTGAAAATCTTCAACTGGCTGTTCACCATGTATCAGGGCCGTATCAAGCTCAATTCCGCGATGCTGTGGACCGTTGGCTTCATCATCACCTTCTCCGTGGGTGGTATGACCGGCGTTCTGCTGGCGGTGCCGGGCGCGAACTTCGTGCTGCACAACAGCCTGTTCCTGATCGCTCACTTCCACAACGTCATCATCGGCGGCGTGGTGTTCGGTTGCTTCGCGGGCCTGACCTACTGGTTCCCGAAATCCTTCGGCTTCACGCTGAACGAAAAATGGGGCATCCGCGCGTTCTGGTTCTGGATCATCGGCTTCTTCACCGCCTTCATGCCGCTGTACGCATTGGGCTTTATGGGCATGACCCGTCGTATCAGCCAGAACATCAACCCTGAGTTCCACCCTCTGCTGCTGGTTGCAGCCGGCGGTGCGGCGCTGATCGCCTGCGGCATCCTGTGCCAGCTGACCCAGATCTTCGTCAGTATCCGTGACCGCGAACAGAACCGCGATCTGACCGGTGACCCATGGGGTGCTCGTACTCTGGAGTGGTCAACCTCGTCTCCACCGCCGTTCTATAACTTTGCCGTAGTGCCGCAGATTCATGACCGTGATGAATTCTGGGACATGAAAGAAAAAGGCGAAGCGTATAAGAAACCGGCTAAATACGAACCGATTCATATGCCTAAGAACACCGGCGCCGGCGTTATCATCGCCTTCTTCAGCCTGGTATTCGGTTTCGCAATGATTTGGGAAATCTGGTGGATGGCTCTGGCCGGCTTCATCGGTATGATCGTTGTCTGGATCGGCAAGAGCTTCGATCACGATGTTGACTACTATGTGCAGGTTGATGAAATCGAGCGCATTGAGAACCAACACTACGAACAAATCCGTAAAGCAGGCGTGAACCATGTCAACTGAAACTCTGACCAATCATAACGCAGCCCATGCAGAGCATGGGCACCACGACGCGGGAGAGACCAAAGTCTTCGGATTCTGGATCTACCTGATGAGCGACTGTATTTTGTTTGCGAGCTTGTTCGCGACTTATGCAGTCCTGGTGAACGGGACCGCTGGCGGTCCCTCAGGCAAAGACATCTTCGACCTGAAGTTTGTCCTGGTCGAAACTTTCCTGCTGTTGTTCAGCTCCATCACCTACGGCATGGCGATGATCGCCATGAACAAGGGTAAAGTTGGCGGTGTAAACACCTGGTTGTTCCTGACCTTCCTGTTTGGTCTGGGCTTCGTGGCGATGGAAATCTATGAATTCCATCACCTGATCGCCGAAGGCTTCGGTCCGGATCGCAGCGCGTTCCTGTCCAGCTTCTTCGCGCTGGTCGGCACCCACGGTCTGCACGTGACTTCCGGCCTGATTTGGATCATCGTGCTGATGATTCAGGTGAGCAAGTTCGGCCTGACCGCGACCAACAAAACCCGCCTGATGTGCCTGAGCCTGTTCTGGCACTTCCTGGACGTGGTCTGGATCTGCGTATTTACCGTTGTCTACCTGCTGGGGGTTATGTAATGAGCCATTCATCCCATGAAACCTCTCACGGCGGCGCAAGCCACGGCAGCGTGAAGTCATACCTGATCGGCTTTATCCTGTCGATCATCCTGACGGTAATTCCATTTGCGATGGTAATGAACGGCTCCGCCTCTCATTCCACCATCCTGGCGGTTGTTGTCGGTATGGCGGTTATCCAGGTGATTGTTCACCTGGTTTACTTCCTGCACATGAACACCTCATCGGAAGAGCGCTGGAACCTGGTGGCATTGCTGTTCACCGCTATGATCATCGGTATCGTTGTTGTAGGTTCACTCTGGATTATGTACAACCTCAACATCAATATGATGGTCGATTAAGAGCTGAGCTGCACGTGATGATTAAGCAATACCTGCAAGTCACTAAACCAGGAATTATTTTCGGCAATTTAATTTCTGTCGTTGGGGGATTCCTGCTCGCTTCCAAAGGGAGCATCGACTATCCCCTGTTTCTCGCCACCCTGGTGGGTGTCTCGTTGGTGGTCGCGTCGGGCTGTGTGTTTAATAACTACATCGACCGCGACATCGACAAGAAAATGGAGAGAACGAAGAATCGGGTGCTGGTAAAAGGCCTGATCGCGCCGAGTGTCACCCTGGTTTATGCGACCGTGTTGGGTATTGCGGGCTTCGCGTTGCTGTATATCGCGGCCAACCCGCTGGCCATGTGGCTGGCGGTGATGGGCTTCGTGGTTTATGTCGGCGTTTACAGCCTGTACATGAAACGCCATTCGGTCTACGGCACGCTGATCGGCAGCCTGTCGGGCGCCGCGCCGCCGGTTATCGGCTACTGCGCGGTGACCAACGAGTTCGACGCCGGCGCGTTGATCCTGCTGGCTATCTTTAGCCTGTGGCAGATGCCGCATTCTTATGCGATCGCTATCTTCCGCTTTAAAGATTACCAGGCGGCCAACATTCCGGTGCTGCCGGTGGTGAAAGGCATTTCCGTCGCCAAGAACCACATCACGGTCTACATCCTGGCATTTATGATCGCCACGCTGATGCTGACCCTGGTAGGTTATGCCGGCTACAAGTACCTGATCGTCGCTGCGGCGGTGAGCGTATGGTGGCTGGGCATGGCGCTGCGCGGTTACAAGACCGAAAACGACAGCGTCTGGGCGCGTAAACTGTTCGTGTTCTCCATCGTCGCCATCACCTCGCTGAGCGTGATGATGTCGATCGACTTCAGCGCCACGGCGGCGCCTGAAGCGCTGGTGACCTACGTTTGGTAAGCCAAATCATCTGTGAATGGGCCGCTTTTGCGGCCCATTTTATTTGTCACGCCGAAAAGCGGCCAAACTGTAATATCTGTTAAACAACATTCGATTTACCCCCCCTGCCCCGCACACTAAAATGACGCAGCTTTACAGAAATCATGCCATCAGGCGCTGTCTCAACGTCTGATGGCATGGTTTTTACCGAGGTTTGATGTGAACGATAATTCAATGACCCCGCAGGAGCGCCGCGCTACCTGGGGATTGGGCACCGTATTCTCCCTGCGCATGCTCGGCATGTTTATGGTATTGCCGGTGCTGACCACCTACGGCATGGCGCTCAACGGCGCCAGCGAAGCGCTGATCGGCATCGCCATCGGCATCTACGGCCTGGCGCAGGCGGTGTTTCAGATCCCGTTCGGCCTGGTGTCCGATCGCATCGGCCGCAAGCCGCTGATCGTCGGCGGCCTGCTGATTTTTGCCCTCGGCAGCGTGATCGCCGCGGTCACTGACTCTATCTGGGGCGTGATCCTCGGCCGCGCGTTGCAAGGCTCCGGCGCCATCGCCGCCGCGGTAATGGCGCTGCTCTCCGATCTGACCCGCGAGCAGAACCGCACCAAAGCGATGGCGTTTATCGGCGTCAGCTTTGGCATCACCTTCGCCATCGCCATGGTTCTGGGCCCTATCATCACTCATGCCTTTGGCTTACATGCGTTGTTCTGGATGATCGCCGTGCTGGCGCTGGCCGGCATCGTCATCACTCTGGCAGTAGTGCCTTCCGCCGATACCCATCTGTTGAACCGCGAGTCCAGCATCGTGCGCGGCAGCTTCCGCAAAGTGCTGAGCAACTCGCGCCTGCTGAAGCTCAACGTCGGCATCATGTGCCTGCATATCCTGCTGATGTCGAGCTTCGTGGCGCTGCCGCTGGCGATGGAGAAAGCCGGGCTGGCGGCCAGCGAACACTGGATCGTCTACCTGGTGACCATGCTGGTGTCGTTCGCCGCCGTAGTGCCGTTCATCATCTATGCCGAAAAGTATCGCCGCATGAAGCAGGTGTTTATGGGCTGCGTGGCGGTGCTGTTTTGCGCCGAAGTGCTGCTGTGGCTCTCCGGCGCGCGCCTGTGGGGCATCATCGCCGGCGTACAGCTGTTCTTTATGGCCTTCAACGTGATGGAAGCCATTCTGCCTTCGCTAATCAGCAAAGAGTCACCGGCCGGCTACAAAGGCACCGCGATGGGGGTCTACTCCACCAGCCAGTTTATCGGCGTGGCGATCGGCGGCAGCCTCGGCGGCTGGCTGTACGGTTTACAGGGGGCAGGCTTGGTGTTTATCGCTGGTGCCGTGTTGGCCGCCGTCTGGTTCCTGATCAGCAGCACCATGAAAGAGCCGCCGTATGTCAGCAGCCTGCGCATTACGCTGTCGGAACTGGCGGTGAAGGATTCGGCGCTGGAAAGCCGCCTGAAGGCGCAGCCCGGCGTGGCCGAGGCGATCGTGGTGCCGGAAGAGCGCAGCGCCTACGTCAAGGTGGACACCAAGCAGACCAATCGCGGTCAGTTGGAAGCGCTGGTCAATTCGCTGTAAAGAAACGGGGCCGGCAATGCCGGCCCCGTCGAGATTAATCGCGGAAGTTCTTGAACTGGAACGGCTGCCCCAGATCGCCGCCGCGCACCAGCGCCATCACGCTCTGCAAGTCGTCGCGTGATTTGCCGGTCACCCGCACTTCTTCGCCCTGGATCTGCGCCTGCACCTTCAGCTTACTGTCTTTGATCAGCTTGACGATTTTCTTCGCTACAGAGGTTTCAATCCCCTGCTTCAGCTTGGCTTCCACGCTGTAGGTTTTACCGCTATGGGTAAACTCTTCCGGGATCTCCAGCGCGGCGCCGTCGATGCTGCGCTTGCTCAGCTTTTCGCGCAGAATGTCGAGCAGCTGCTGCACCTGAAAATCAGACTCGGTGGCAACCTTAATGCTTTGGTTTTTCTCGTTTAGCTCAAAGCTGGCCGGCACGTTGCGAAAATCCCAGCGGGTGCCGAGATCGCGGGTGGCGTTCTCAACGGCGTTACGCACTTCCTGCATATCAATTTCGGAAACGATGTCGAAAGATGGCATACTTCTTCCTCCTGAATGAGTGCCTAATAGCTTAGGCGATTTTGATGCCGAGCATGATAACCGCTTTGCCGCCTCAGACAAAATCTGCTGAACGCACGCAGGGATAGCGCTTCAGGCTGCCATAAAGCCTATAGTTAAATCACGGTAATTGAGCGGTATTCCCGTGTTTCCAAGGAGACTGAATGAAAATAACCATTCTTGGTTGCGGCGCGCTCGGACAACTGTGGCTCTCCCGGCTGTATCAGCAGGGCCACGATGTACAGGGATGGCTAAGAGTGCCGCAGCCTTTTTGCGCCGTGAACGTGATCGAGCCGGAAGGCGTCTCGTTTAATCGCAATTTGCCCACCAACGATCCTGAGCACCTCGCGCAGAGCGAGCTGCTGCTGGTGACGCTGAAAGCCTGGCAGGTGTCCAGTGCGGTCAGCGCGCTGCTGCCGAAGCTGAACCCTCAGTGCGCCATTTTGCTGTTGCATAACGGCATGGGCACCCAGGAGGAACTGCCGCCAAACGGCCAGCCCATCCTGCAGGGCACCACCACCCACGCCGCGCGCCACGAAGGCAGCACCATTATCCACGTCGCCACCGGCATCACCCACATCGGCCCAACCTCGCCGGCCGCCCAACAGCTCAGCCACCTGGCGGAAGTGCTGCATCAGGCTTTGCCTGACGTTGCCTGGCACAACAATATCGCCTCGGCCAACTGGCGCAAGCTGGCGGTCAACTGCGTAATCAACCCGCTGACGGCGCTGTACGGCTGTCGCAACGGCGATCTGCAGCGCTACCCGGAGCAAATCGAAGCGCTGTGTCGTGAAGTCGCCAGCGTGATGGCGATGGAGGGCTACCACACCTCCTGCGAAGGCCTGATGCAATATGTGATGGACGTGATCCACAGCACCGCCGACAACGTTTCGTCGATGCTGCAGGATATCCGCAGCCAGCGACACACCGAGATCGACTACATCACCGGCTACCTGCTGCGCCGCGCGCGCAGCCACGGCCTCACGCTGCCGGAGAATGCGCGGCTGTTTGAATTGATTAAACGAAAGGAAAATGAATATGAGCGTATCGGCGCTGGTTTGCCTGGCACCTGGTAGCGAAGAAACCGAAGCCGTCACCACCATCGATCTGCTGGTGCGGGCGGGCGTAAAAGTCACTACCACCAGCGTCGCCGGCGACGGCGAGCTGACTATCGTCTGTTCACGCGGTGTCAAACTGCTGGCCGATGCGCCGCTGGTGGCGATCGTCGATGAGCCGTTCGACGCCATCGTGCTGCCCGGCGGTCTGAAAGGCGCAGAATGCTTCCGCGACAGCCCGTTGCTGGTGGAAAAAGTGCGGCAGATGCACCTGCAGGGGAATATCGTCGCCGCCATCTGTGCGGCGCCGGCGCTGGTGCTGCAGCACCACGATCTGTTCCCGGTCGGCAACATGACCGGCTTCCCGGGCCTGAAAGACCAGATACCGGCGGAAAAATGGATGGAGCGCCGCGTGGTGTACGACGCGCGCGTCAACCTGCTCACCAGCCAGGGGCCGGGCACCGCGATGGAGTTCGCGCTGAAGCTGATAGACCTGCTGCTCGGCAAGGCCAAAGCGGCGGAGATCGCCGCGCAGCTGGTGCTGATCCCGGGAATGTACGATTTCCGCGACTGAGCGGCTTGCCGATAAAAAAAGGGCTGAACATCGGTTCAGCCCTTCTCGTTTATGGCGCTCCGCGCGTTACGGGCGATAAACCTTCACGTTGCTGAAGCCCTGCTCCAGCAGGTACAACGCCTGCAGACGGCTCATCACGCCGCGCTCGCAGTACAGCAGGTAGGTTTTGCTTTGGTCCAGATCGCCGAATTGGGTGCTCAGCTTGTAGAACGGCAACGCTTTCACTTCAACCTGTTCCAGCTGCAGCGGCTTCTCTTCCTGCTCGTCGTTGGAACGGATATCCAGGATCACCTCATCGGCGCCGAAGGCCGCAACGGTTTCTACCTCGGTCACCTGCTCCTGCGCCTGCTCGGCGATGGAGCGAATATCAACGTTCTTCGCCTCGCTCACCACCCGATCGAGAATGCTGAAATCGAAGTGGCTCTCTTCCTCTTCGATCTTGGCCTTGACGGCTTTTACCGTCGGGCTCTTCGAAATCACGCCGCAGTATTCCGGCATGGTTTTGGCGAAGTCTTCGGTGCCGATTTCACGCGCCAGTTTGATGATGTGCTCTTTATCGTGCGAGATCAGCGGACGCAGGATCAGCGTATCGGACGCGTTATCGATCAAGCGCAGGTTGGTCAGCGTCTGGCTGGACACCTGCCCCAGCGCTTCACCGGTTACCAGCGCCTGCACGCCGTAGCGTTCGGCCACTTGCGAAGCGGCGCGCACCATCATGCGCTTGAGCACCACGCCCATCTGGCCGTCGTCGACCTTCTCCAGGATCTCGCCCACCACCGGTTCGAAGTCGATGGCGACGAAGCGCACCTTGTGCGAACTGGCGAAGCGGTTCCACAGATAGTGCGCCACCTGCTTCACGCCGATCTCGTGCGCGGCGCCGCCCAGGTTAAAGAAGCAGAAGTGCACGCGGCAGCCGCGACGCATCAGCATATAGCTGGACACGCCCGAGTCGAAACCGCCGGAAATCAGCGACATCACGTCTTCCTGAGTGCCGACCGGGTAACCGCCGATGCCTTCGAGGCGGCGTTTGACCAGCATCAGCTTGTCGTCTTCAATCTCCAGATTTACCGTGACCTGCGGGCGGGTAAGATTAACGCGCGCGCTCTCGATATGCTGGTTCAGGCCGCCGCCGACATAACGCTCCACGTCCTGCGAATTGAACGCCTGCTTGCCGCGGCGCTTGACGCGCACGCAGAAGGTTTTGCCTTCCAGCTGGGCGCGGTAGGCTTCCAGCGTCTGCTCGAAGATGTGATGGATGTCGGTGTAAGCGCGATCTTCCACTTCCAGAATATGGTGGATGCCGGGAATGCGCGTCAGCGCGTCGGCGATGATCGGCCGCTGGTTTTCATCTTTGGCGCGAACTTCGATATGATCCCAGTGACGGACGACCGCCAGCGTTTCATCATACTGCTTCAGGACGTTGCGAATATTGGTCGAGAGAATCTTGATAAAGCGCAAGCGCACAGATTGGCTCTTGATGGTGATTTCCGGGAACAATTTAATGATAAACTTCATGGCGGTCTTTGTTGTCAGATAAGAATTACGGCGCGGAGTATATCACCATATCGCCGCGCTCTGCGCACAAAACCACACATGAGCGCCATGATTTGCTAATCAAGATCCGCTAGGATAGGCTCTGGCGCCACGGTTCACATGATGACGTAAAAAGAAAATTATGCCGAAAAAACCAGCACAATCAGCCAGTACAGAGCAAACAGCCAGCTTTGAAAGCGCCCTCGGCGAGCTGGAAAGCATCGTGACGCGTCTGGAGTCGGGCGAACTGCCGCTGGAAGACGCGCTGAACGAATTCGAACGCGGCGTGCAGCTGGCGCGCCAAGGCCAGCAGAAACTGCAACAGGCGGAACAGCGTGTGCAGATACTTCTTAACGACAGCGCCGACGATGCGGCGCTGGCGCCTTTCACACCGGATGCCGAGTAACCGACATGTCTGAGATCGCCCCATCGGCCGCTTTTGCCGATCAACTGCAGATTTTCCGCCAGCGCGCCGATCGCGCGCTGCTGGACTTCATCGCCCCGCTGCCGTTCAACGACGGCAACATGGTGGCGGCGATGCGTCATGGCGCCTTGCTGGGCGGCAAGCGCCTGCGCCCGTTCCTGGTCTACACCACCGGCCAGATGTTCGGCGTGTCGCTGGCCAACCTGGACGCGCCGGCGGCGGCGGTGGAATGCATTCACGCCTACTCGCTGATCCATGACGATCTGCCGGCGATGGACGACGACGATCTGCGCCGCGGCCAGCCGACCTGCCACATTAAATTCGGTGAAGCCAACGCGATCCTGGCCGGCGATGCGCTGCAAACGCTGGCGTTTTCGATCCTGGCCGATGCCGAGATGCCTGACGTGGCGCTGCGCGATCGGCTGGCGATGGTTTCCGAACTGGCGACCGCAAGCGGCGTAGCCGGCATGTGCGGCGGCCAATCGCTGGATCTGGAAGCTGAAGGCAAGCGCGTTGATCTGCAGGCGCTGGAACAGATCCACCGCCACAAAACCGGCGCGCTGATCCGCGCGGCGGTGCGCCTGGGCGCGCTGAGCGCAGGCGAAGCCGGGCGAGCGGCGCTGCCGCAGCTGGATCGTTACGCCGCCGCGGTCGGCCTGGCGTTCCAGGTGCAGGATGACATTTTGGACGTTGTCGGCGAGACTGAAAAGATCGGCAAGCGCCAGGGAGCGGACCAACAACACGGAAAGAGTACCTACCCGGCGTTACTCGGGCTTGACAGCGCGAAAGCAAAAGCGTGGGATCTCTATCAGGAAGCATTAGCTGCATTAGACACTTTGGCAGCGCAATCTTATAACACAGCGCCATTGCGAGCGTTAGCCAGCTTCATTATTGAACGCGACAATTAACGTGTGACGTTAACTCCTCTGATATGAGTATCGAATGAGTCTTGATATAGCCAAATACCCAACCCTGGCGCTAGCGGAAAACCCCGAGGAACTCCGCTCACTGCCCAAAGAGAGCTTGCCGAAGCTGTGCGATGAGCTGCGGCAATATCTGCTGAACAGCGTCAGTCGCTCCAGCGGCCACTTTGCCTCCGGGCTGGGTACCGTCGAACTGACGGTGGCGTTGCATTTCGTCTACAACACGCCGTTCGATCATCTGGTGTGGGACGTCGGCCACCAGGCCTACCCGCACAAAATTCTGACCGGTCGCCGCGACCGGATCGCCACTATCCGGCAAAAGAACGGCTTGCATCCCTTCCCGTGGCGCGCCGAAAGCGAATACGACGTGCTGTCGGTCGGCCATTCGTCAACCTCGATCAGCGCCGGCCTCGGCATGGCGGTGGCGGCGGAGCGTGAAGGCAAAGGCCGCCGCACGGTGTGCGTGATCGGCGATGGCGCCATCACCGCCGGCATGGCGTTCGAAGCGATGAACCACGCCGGCGACATCAATCCGGACATGCTGGTGGTGCTGAACGACAATGAGATGTCGATCTCGGAAAACGTCGGCGCGCTGAACAACCATCTGGCGCAGCTGCTGTCCGGCAAGCTTTACTCCACCCTGCGCGAAGGCGGCAAGAAAGTGCTGGCCGGCGTGCCGCCGATCAAGGAGCTGGTGAAACGCACCGAAGAGCACCTGAAAGGCATGGTGGTGCCGGGCACGCTGTTCGAAGAGCTGGGCTTCAACTACATCGGCCCGGTAGACGGGCACGACGTGCAGGGGCTGGTCACCACGTTGAAAAACATGCGCGATCTGAAAGGCCCGCAGCTGTTGCACATCATGACCAAGAAAGGCCGTGGCTACGCGCCGGCGGAGAAGGATCCGATCAGCTTCCACGCGGTGCCGAAGTTCGATCCCGCCAGCGGCACGCTGCCGAAAAGCGCCGGCGGTCTGCCGACCTATTCGAAAATCTTCGGCGACTGGCTGTGTGAAACCGCCGCCAAAGACAGCTCGCTGATGGCGATCACGCCGGCGATGCGCGAAGGCTCCGGCATGGTGCAGTTCTCCCGCGACTACCCGCAGCAATATTTTGATGTGGCGATCGCCGAGCAGCACGCGGTCACCTTCGCCGCCGGGCTGGCGATCGGCGGCTACAAGCCGGTGGTAGCGATCTATTCCACCTTCCTGCAACGCGCCTACGATCAGCTGATCCACGATGTGGCGATCCAGAACCTGCCGGTGATGTTCGCCATCGATCGCGGCGGCATCGTCGGCGCCGACGGCCAGACCCACCAGGGGGCGTTCGATCTGTCGTTCATGCGCTGCATCCCGACCATGGTGATCATGACGCCGAGCGACGAAAACGAATGCCGCCAGATGCTGTATACCGGCTATCACTACAATGCCGGCCCGAGCGCCGTGCGCTATCCGCGCGGCACCGGCACCGGCGCGGCGCTGGAGCCGCTCAGCATGCTGCCGATCGGCAAAGGCGTGGTGCGCCGCCAGGGGGAAAAGATCGCCATTCTCAACTTCGGCACTCTGCTGCCGGAGGCCGCGCAAGCGGCGGAAGCGCTCAACGCCACGCTGGTCGACATGCGCTTCGTCAAGCCGCTGGACGAGCAGTTGGTGCTCGAGCTGGCCGCCAGCCATGAAACGCTGGTGACGCTGGAAGAGAACGCCATCATGGGCGGCGCCGGCAGCGGCGTCAACGAACTGCTGATGGCCAAACGCCGACCGGTGCCGGTGCTGAACCTCGGCCTGCCTGACAGCTTCGNTGGGGCTGGACGCCGCCGGCATTCAGCGCCAAATCGAAACCTGGCTGGCGCAGTAATCCCCCCAGCGCCTGAAAAAACGCCTCCGCTCTCGGAGGCGTTTTCGTTTCCGCCCTCCGGGATCCGCGCTACAGTTACTGTCTGAGCTGTGAATGGGAGGCAAACATGAAGTACCTGAAACTGGGCAACACCGATCTGAACGTTTCGCGCATCTGCCTGGGTTGCATGACCTACGGCGAACCGAATCGCGGCAATCACGCCTGGACGTTGCCGGAAGAGAGCAGCCGCCCGCTGCTGAAACAGGCGCTGGAAGCCGGCATCAACTTTTTCGACACCGCCAACAGCTATTCCGACGGCAGCAGCGAGGAGATCCTCGGTCGGGCGCTGCGCGACTATGCGCGCCGCGAGGACGTGGTGATCGCCACCAAGGTCTATTTCCCACTGAGCAACCTGGAGCGCGGTTTGTCGCGCGCCAAGATCATGCAGTCCATCGACGACAGCCTGCGGCGTCTGGGCACCGACTATGTCGATTTGCTGCAGATCCATCGCTGGGATTACGAAACGCCGCTGGAAGAGACGCTGGAAGCGCTGCATGACGTGGTGAAAGCCGGTAAAGCGCGATACATCGGCGCCTCCTCGATGTACGCCTGGCAGTTCGCCAAAGCGCTGTATACCGCCGATCTGCACGGCTGGACGCGCTTTGTCAGCATGCAGGATCAATACAACCTGATCCAGCGCGAAGAAGAACGCGAGATGCACCCGCTATGCGCCGCCGAAGGCATCGCCGTGCTGCCGTGGAGCCCGCTGGCGCGCGGCCGCCTGACCCGCCCCTGGGGCGAAACCACCGCGCGGCTGGTCTCCGACCAGTTCGGCAAGAGCCTGTACGAGGACACTGAAGGCATCGACGCCATCATCGCCGAGCGCGTCGCCAGCCTCGCCGACGAACGTGGCGTTTCACGCGCGCAGATCGCGCTGGCCTGGCTGCTGAACAAACCGACGGTCAGCGCGCCGATCGTCGGCGCTTCACGCAGCGAGCAGTTGGATGACGCCATCGCCGCGGTCGATTTGAGTTTGTCGCCACAAGAGGTGGCGGAACTGGAGACGGCCTACGTGCCGCACCGGGTGACAGGGTTTGAATAAAGAGAAGCGGGCGCGAAGAAGCGCGCCCGTCTGTCAGAACAGCCCGATAGGCCAGTGGTGGCCAATCAGGTAGATGATGCCGGCGGACAGCACGCCGGCGATGATATCGTCGACCATGATGCCCATGCCGCCATGCACGTTGCGGTCGAACCAGCGGATCGGCCACGGCTTCCACATATCCAGAATGCGGAAGATGACGAAACCGGCGGCGACCCAGCGCCAGTCGTTGATCGGCAGCGCCATCAGCGTGATCCACATGCCGACGAACTCATCCCAGACGATGCTGCCGTGATCGTGCACCTTCATGTCTTTTGCCGTGCGGTGGCAAATATAGACGCCGATACAGATGCTGAACATCACCGCCAGCGAGTAGAGCTGCCACGGCAGCTGGATCAGCAGCAGCCAGAACGGGATCGCCGCCAGCGATCCCATGGTGCCCGGCATCACCGGCGACAAACCGCTGCCAAAACCGGTGGCCAGCAGGTGCCACGGATTGCTCATCCGCAGCCGACGCTTGGCTTCATCCATGGGTGCCCGGCTCCGCATTGAAATGATCGAACCCGGCCCAGTCCAGCTCTACCGCTTCGTCGTCGCGATAATAGCGGATGCCTTCAGACAGCGGACCAATTTGGCCGATGCAGGTGTAGTCGGCGCCGAGGTGGCTCAGCGCCACTTCCAGCGCGCCGCGGTTGATCTCCGGCACGGTGAAGCACAGCTCGTAATCTTCGCCGCCCGCCAGCGCCCAGCGCAGCGCCTGCTCGGCGTCGGTGTGGCTGCTCAGCGCCTGCGACATCGGCAGCTCGTCCAGCACGATGCGCGCCCCGCAGTCGCTGGCCTTCAGGATGTGTTTCAGATCGGAAATCAGGCCGTCGGAGATGTCGATCGCCGAGCTGGCCAGATCCCGCAGCGCCTGCCCCTGCAGCACCCGCGGCTGCGGCCGCAGATGGCGAGCGAGCAGGTAATCGCGCGCCGCCGTATCCGGCACCGCCAGGCGATCCTGCAAGATCGCCAGACCGGCGGCGCTGTCGCCCAGCGTGCCGGTCACGTAGATCCAGTCGCCGATGCGCGCGCCGCTGCGGGTCAACGCCCGGCCGGCCGGGATCAAGCCCTGAATGGTCAACGTCATGCTCAGCGGGCCGCGCGTGGTATCGCCGCCGATCAGCTGCATGCCGTAATAGTTGAGCTGATCAAACAGGCTGTCGCTGAAGGCCTTCAGCCAGGGTTCGTTCACCTCGGGCAGGGTCAGGGCCAGCGAGAGCCACGCCGGATCGGCGCCCATCGCCGCCAGATCGCTCAGATTGACCGCCAGCGCTTTATAACCGAGATCGGCCGGATCGATATCCGGCAAGAAG
>NZ_JVEL01000390.1:0-681 GCF_001076875.1 Serratia sp. 506_PEND | reverse complement strand
GCACGCCCGCCACCAACGTATCGGTACTGACGGCCACCAGCTGTTTTTCCGGCACTGCCAGCAGTGCGCAGTCATCTCCAATGCCCAACTGTACATCCCGGCGCACGCGCTTAAACCGGTCAAAATAGCGGGCAATGAGGTCAAATTCGCCGCATGCCATATCGATATTCCACGAGAAGAAATTAAGGCCGGGAATGCCGGCCTTAATGTTTTACTTTTTCTTGCGAAGGGTTGGTGCCACTTTATCCAGCACCCCGTTCACAAACTTGTGGCTGTCTTCCGCGCCGAAGGTTTTCGCCAGCTCGATCGCTTCGTTGATCGCCACTTTGTAAGGGACATCCTCGCGCATCTTCAGTTCAAACAGCGCGACGCGCAGCACCGCGCGCTCCACCTGGCCCAGCTCTTCGAGCTGACGCGACAGGTATGGCGCCATCAGTTCGTCCAGCATACCTGCATTCACTGCCGCGCCGGACAGCAACTCGCGAAAATAGGCGACGTCAACATCTTTGACATCCTGCTCCGTCAGGAACTGGTGTTCAACATCGGCAAGGTCGTTTTTAGACAACTGCCAAGAGTAAAGCGCTTGAACAGCGCACTCACGAGCGCGGCGACGAGCAGCAGGTTTCACGGAATTCCCCTTAACTAAATTCAGGCTTTAATAGCTTTGATAACATTAATCAT
>NZ_JVEL01000389.1:0-3130 GCF_001076875.1 Serratia sp. 506_PEND | reverse complement strand
CTCCCTTTGACGTTGAACCGCGCAATGTGCTGAACCGAGTATGGCAGCGTTTGCGTCAGCGCGGGCTTTCCCCCGTGGTAGCGGTAGAGTTGGAGTTCTATCTCATCGATCGTCAACGCGACGCGGAAGGCTATCTGCAGCCGCCGTGCGCGCCGGGAACCCAGGAGCGCAACACCCAAAGCCAGGTGTACTCCGTCGATAACCTGAACCATTTCGCCGATGTGCTGAGCGAAATCGACGAGCTGGCGCGTTTACAGGGCATTCCGGCGGACGGCGCGGTGGCGGAGGCGTCGCCGGGGCAGTTCGAAGTCAACCTGCACCATACCGATGATGTGCTGCAGGCCTGCGACCATGCGCTGGCGCTGAAACGGCTGGTGCGCATGGTGGCCGAGAACCACAACATGCAGGCCACCTTTATGGCCAAGCCGTATGAAGAGCACGCCGGCAGCGGCATGCACGTGCACATCAGCATGCTGAATGCGCAAGGCGACAATGTGTTCGCCGACGACGACGGCGAGGATTCGGCGCTGCTGAAACAGGCGCTGGCGGGCATGATCGCCCTGATGCCGTCCTCGATGGCGCTGCTGGCGCCGAACGTCAACGCCTATCGCCGTTTCCAGCCCGGCATGTATGTGCCGACCCAGGCTTCCTGGGGGCATAACAACCGCACCGTGGCGCTGCGCATTCCCTGCGGCGATCGCGACAACCACCGCGTGGAGTATCGCGTGGCGGGCGCCGACGCCAACCCGTATCTGGTGATGGCGACCATTCTGGCCGGCATCGTCTACGGCCTGGAAACCGCATTGCCGCTGCCTGAGCCGGTGACCGGCAACGGGCTGGAGCAGGACGGGCTGCCGTTCCCGATCCGCCAGAGCGACGCGCTGTACGAGTTCGAACATCAGCCGGTGCTCAATGCGTTGCTGGGCGAACGCTTCAGCCATGTCTACCTGGCCTGCAAAACCGACGAGCTGGTGCAGTTCGAGCGCCTGATCACCGAAACCGAAATCGAGTGGATGCTGAAAAACGCCTGATCCCGCTCACCCAACGACTACCGCGCGCGCCCGGCGCATTTCATCGGCTCTCCTGTAGCCCGTGAGGCTGCGCGCTGCGGTACAGCATTTCTTCTATCACGGCGTACAGGACGCCGACGAGGAAATAACCATGACTCAGCCATTCCCATGCGCAGACGTTTGCCTGTGCCGCAGTGCCTACGGGCCGGTCGCCGGCCGCCCGACAGTGACCCCAACCCGCTTTCCCCGCCGCCTGAGCAGCAGTTTCCCCGCGGCCTCTCTGAATGACGTTGCACGGTTGACAGCAGAGGACCAAAAGGGGAAACGCCATGACGATTAAAACCATCGACGGCGGTCCGGCGGGCAAACCGCAACTGCGCAAATCCCTCAAGCTGTGGCAGGTGGTGATGATGGGCCTGGCCTATCTGACGCCGATGACGGTGTTCGATACCTTCGGCATCGTCTCTGGCCTTACCGACGGCCATGTGCCGACCTCCTATCTGCTGGCGCTGGCCGGCGTGTTGTTCACCGCCATCAGCTACGGCAAACTGGTGCGCCAGTTTCCCACCGCCGGTTCCGCCTACACCTATGCGCAGAAGGCGATTAACCCGCACGTCGGTTTTCTGGTGGGGTGGTCATCGCTGCTTGATTATCTGTTCCTGCCGATGATCAATACGCTGCTGGCGAAGATTTACCTGACCGCGCTGTTTCCGGAAGTGCCACCCTGGGTGTGGGTGGTGGGCTTCGTGATCCTGATTACCGCCATCAACCTGAAAAGCGTCAATCTGGTGGCCAACTTCAACACCCTGTTCGTGCTGGCGCAGGTGGCGATCATTCTGGTATTTATCTACTTGGTGGTGCGTGGCCTGCACAACGGCGAGGGGATGGGCACGGTGTGGAGCCTGCGGCCGTTCCTCAGCGAGAATGCGCACCTGCTGCCGATCATTACCGGCGCGACCATCCTGTGCTTCTCGTTCCTCGGTTTTGACGCGGTCACCACGCTGTGCGAGGAGACGCCCGACGCCGCCAAGGTGATCCCGCGCGCCATCTTCCTGACCGCGCTGTACGGCGGGGTGATCTTTATCAGCGTGTCGTTCTTTATCCAGCTGTTTTTCCCGACCATTCAACGCTTTCACCAGCCCGACGCCGCACTGCCGGAGATTGCGCTGTACGTCGGCGGCAAGCTGTTCCAATCGATCTTCCTGTGCGTGACCTTTATCAATACGCTGGCCTCCGGCCTGGCGTCGCACGCCAGCGTGTCGCGCCTGCTGTACGTGATGGGGCGTGACAATGTGTTCCCGGAGAAATTCTTCGGCTATATCCACCCCAAATGGCGCACGCCGGCGCTGAACGTACTGATGGTCGGGCTGGTGGCGTTGTCGGCGCTGTCGTTCGATCTGGTGACCGCCACGGCGCTGATCAACTTCGGCGCGCTGGTGGCCTTTACCTTCGTTAACCTGTCGGTGATCAGCCACTTCTTTATTCGCGAAGGGCGCAACAAAAGCTGGAAGGATCGCTTCAACTTCCTGTTCCTGCCGTTGGTGGGGGCGCTGACGGTGGGGGTGCTGTGGCTGAACCTGGAGAAAAGCTCGCTGACCATGGGGCTTATCTGGGCGACGCTGGGCTTCGGCTATTTGGCCTGGCTGACCCGACGCTTTCGCCAGCCGCCGCCGCAGTTGGAGCGGCAACCGCAGCAATAAATTCACAGGCGGGAGTTTCCCGCCTTTCTTTTTGGCACGTGCGGCAGTAGAGTGAAAAACCTGTTAAAAAATAACCTATTGGACCTGCCTTATGCCCGCTTTGCCCTCGCGTACCCGCGCCACGTTGTTCGGTTTATTGGCCATTGTGCTGTGGAGCAGCGTGGTCGGCCTGATTCGCAGCGTCAGCGAAGGGCTGGGGCCGATCGGCGGTGCGGCGATGATCTACAGCGTCAGCGCGGTGTTTTTGCTGGTGGCGCTCGGCGTGCCGAAATGGCGCAGCTTTCCGCGGCCTTATCTCATCGTCGGCAGCCTGCTGTTCGTCAGTTACGAGATCTGTCTGTCGCTGTCGCTCGGCTACGCCAATACCCGCCTGCAGGCGATAGAAGTGGGCATGATCAACTACCTGTGGCCCTGTTTCAC
>NZ_JVEL01000388.1:27247-28045 GCF_001076875.1 Serratia sp. 506_PEND | reverse complement strand
GTCTTTTTAAGTTTTAGTCTTTGTAGGTAAGACGTATCTACTTAGCAATGGGTGTGCCAAGTCGCATTTCGCTGTTTTAAAAGGAAATAAAAAAAGATATCGATCACAAAGTGTTTATAAAAAAGACATGTCTCCATAAAGTGCCTATAGAATGAACATGTTCAAAATCAGGTGGAATGAAATTTATGAACCATATTCACGAGAAGGCCTGGAACGAGGAATGGGAGCTGCTTGCTAAGCTGAACCATGAACAGGGGTTTGCCGAGTACATTGAAGAGCTAGGATTGGCCTGGAAAGCTTTCCAACAGGGTGATACGCCCCAAGGCTTGCGTTCGGCTATTCACGCTTCATGGTTACGCAGCCACACCGAAAACATTGATGCGTATTGCTTTGAATACCAGTTCTGCGATGAAGGTGAACTTCGCAGAATAATGGCGCGTAATGTGCTGTTAATCTCAATCGCGCGGGACATCATGCGTAATCTACTTGCCTATAACCCCGATGGCCACATCAATCTGACCGATGCCAATGGCGTGACACTGCATTATTGTGGTCAGGATTTAACGCCAGTAGGCAGTATTCTTAGCGAGGCTATATCAGGTACTAATTGCACCGGTCGCTGCCTGAAAGAGAACAAGCTGGTCTATATGCTGAGCGCAGAAAACTATAAAGAAGCGCTGCGTGTTCGAGGGAAGCACTGCGCGGCAGCCCCCATCAGGGATGAAAACGGCGTCATGCTGGGCGTTCTGACGTTGACTGCCAATCCTGGGTATTTTCACTACCACACATTGGGGACGG
>NZ_JVEL01000388.1:0-27147 GCF_001076875.1 Serratia sp. 506_PEND | reverse complement strand
CTGCCGAAGCCATTTCACAGCAGTTGATTTTGCGTCATCTGGTCAATGAGCAGGAGTCGGTGATGGAATCGCTCAATGAAGGGGTGTTGGTCGTCAGCGAGCAAGGCACGATTCGACAGTTAAACCGCTATGCCCGCCAGGTATTAGACATACAAGAAGATGTTCGCTTCCGTGATGTTGATGAAGTCTTGCTGCCCGAAAACTGCTCATTGAAGGAGCTGACAGCCTGCAAAGATCGCAACATCACACTTTGCCCAGGCCCTGATTCGCGCATCTCATGCGTGATCTCGGTTGTCGTCATGCCGGAAGGTGGTCGTGTCATTTCAATGCGAGATAACCGACGCGTGCGTGATATGACGCGTCGCGTTATTGGCAGCAGCGCCAGTTACAACTTTGACATGATTCTCGGCCAGTCACGAGTGATGCAGGACACACGCAACAAAGCGCGTAACGCTGGGCGCAGTGACAGTACAGTGCTTCTGACGGGCGAGAGCGGCACGGGCAAGGAGCTATTTGCTCAGTCCATCCATAATGGAAGCAATCGCAATACCGGTCCATTCCTGGCTGTTAACTGCGGCGCAATTCCGCGCGATCTGGTGCAAAGCGAATTGTTTGGCTACGAGGATGGTGCGTTTACTGGTTCCAGACGTGGTGGGGCTGCCGGAAAGTTTGAACTGGCAGATGGGGGAACGCTTTTCCTCGATGAAATCGGCGATATGCCTCTCGATGCACAGGCAAGCCTGTTAAGAGTCTTGCAAGAGGGTGAAGTGATGCGTATCGGCGGTAAGCGGCCGCTGAAAGTGAATGTGCGAATTGTTGCCGCAACCAACCGCGATTTGAAAAGAGATATTGAGCATGGCTCATTCCGGCGTGACCTCTATTTTCGCCTGAACGTGATCAACCTGCCTATTCCGCCATTGCGTGCAAGAAAAGAAGATATTAAAGAGCTAGCTGACTGGTTCTGTGAAAAAATTTGTCGCGCACTCAATCGTGAACGCGCACTATTTTCCGGTTCGGCGTTGCAGTTGATGGAAAACTACGACTGGCCCGGAAATGTGCGTGAACTGGAAAATATCGTTGAGCGAACAATTAACCTGACCGATACGAACGATATCCGGGGCAAGGATCTCCCTGAGGAGCTTCGTCTGCCCACCAATTTTGATTTAGGCATACCACGCGAGAACGCAAAAAGTTTTAATCTGAAGGATGGCGAGAAGGCGCTAATCGAGCTCTGCCTGATGGACAAACAGGGCAACATGCGCCAAGTCGCCATCGCGCTCAATCTCTCACGCGGTGCGTTGTATAACAAGATGAAGCGATATGGGATTGAACCCAGTGATTACCGCAGGTTGAACCATGAAATCTGAACCAGAGGTAACCGGCCGCTCAATATGGGCAGCTGTTTTCATCACTTGCTGTTTGCTTCGCCTAACCATGGCCGATTTCTCACATTTCTGATACCCGCAACTCAACATTTGAGCATCCGTATTTCTTCATCTTCGTGCCGCCGAACTAACGTCCGCATTGGTTCGGCGGCATGCTCCGTTAATCCCTTTTTTGACTTATATGGGGCATTTCTCCCTCTTCCTGGATCAGCGCCCGCGCCAGGCCTTGATCGCCTGTTGGCGCACCTGCAGCTTCTGTTGCGGCGTCAGCTTGTTGTAGTCGCGAGCCAGGCCGCTTTCCCAATCGCCGTACAGCGGGTTGGGCAGCACGATGAATTCGGTGCCGAACTTGCCCTGATTCTCGCTGACGAACGCCCGGCGCTGCGCATTGTCCTGGTGGTAAGTCGCGGCGCCGAAGTCGTTCAGGTTGTCGCCTGCGTACACCACGATGTCATAGCCGGCTTGTTTGATGGCGTCGAAGCGCGCCTGCTTATTGGAGGTATCGGTGCTGAGCAGCACGGTTTTTTCCGACATGCCGGTGAATCCGAGCTTCTGCATGTTGGCCACCGTGGCGGCGTATTCGCTCTGCTTGCGGTTCGAGACGTAGAACATCGTCCCCTGGTGGGCGTTAACGTAGCGGGCAAACGACACTGCGCCCGGCACCGCGCCGGCCTGTTCGGCCTGCGTCCATTGGGCCCAGGTGGCGCCGTCGTACGGCTGGCCGTGCTGCGCCTGCCAGCCGGAGTAGGCGCTGTTGTCCAACAGGGTTTCATCCAGATCGACCACCACCGCCTTTTTGCGGCCCGGCGCGGTCTTGGCCTGATCGAAGGCGCGTTGCGCGCTGTTGAACGCCTGATGCGCCAGCGCCTGGTATTCGCCGGACTGTTGGAACCAGTTCACCGCCAGCACCGACTGATCCGCCAGCCGCTGCTGGGCCTGAGCGTCGGTATGCGGCGGCTGCGCGCAACCGGCCAGCGTCAGCAGCGCGACGCCAACTGCCGCGCCAAGGGTGAGTTTCCTTGCCTGTTTTCCTGCCATCGTTCTCTCTCTCGGTTTTAGTCTTGTGGGCTGTCCAGCAGCATATCCATCTCGAACTGGCGCAGGGGCTCCTGACGCCAGCCAAGATGCGTAAAGAAGGGGGCGGCCACCTCGGGCACAAAGACGTTGGCGGTCAGCGGCAAAGGGGCGAACTGCGCTTGCAGGGCGGCTAGCAAGGCGCGGGCATGCCCCTGACCGCGGTGCTGCGGGGGCACGTAGATCAGGCGCAGCCAGCAGTGCTCGGCGCCGGGCATCACCACGGCGTAGGCCTGACGATTGAGCGTATAGGCTCGCGGTGTGCCCGGCAGCTTGAACAGCGATTCGGGGGCAATCAGCCAGGGCAGGTCGGTGGCGCCTTCCGCCGTCAGGCGATGGCTGACGGTCAACGGATCGACCGCCTGCAGCACCGCCGTGCCTGGCGGCACTTCCGCCGGCGCCTGGTGGCCGGTCAGGGTGCGCACGATGCGCAGTCCGGCGCGATGGTACAGCGCCAGCGCGGCGTCGTTGCCTTCGATCACTTCCAGCGACAGCCGATGGTCGCCGCGCTGACGGGCATCCGCCACCACCCGCTGCATCAGCGCCTTGCCCAGCCCCTGGCCGCGGATCTCCGGGCGCACGGAAAAAGCCGCAACCCGGCTGTGTCGGCCGCGACGGGCGATCAGCGCCACCGCCACCGGTTCCTGGCGATGGGTGACGATCAGGCTGTCGTTCAGGCTGAGGTCTTCGGCGCCGAAGCGGGCGGCGAAGGCCGGCCCGTCGAGCACGAAGCGTACAATGTAGTTTTCAAAACAGTGGTTGAGGATGTTGGCCAGCTCGTCGCTGCTGTAGCGCACGGCGTTGTGGAAGTCGAAGCGTCCGTCGTTGTGCATGGCTGATTCCGCTCGGGGGAAAGCTATACATGTAGACCCGTTTGTTTTGCAAGGCAAGCGGGGGGATTCGTTGGCGGGGAAAATAAAAACAAAAAAGCCGGACGCAGCCGCCCGGCGAAATAAAACTCTGGGTATCAAGTGACGCTAAAGTTTGCAGTGGTGGTTATTCATTCATCACATCAGAACTGGTAGGTCAGGGCGAGAACAACGACGTCGTCGTTTTTCAGGCCCAGCTTGTTGTCGTCATCGAGCTGGTTGATTTTATATTCGACATAAGTGGACATGTTTTTGTTGAAGTAATAGGTCGCCGCCACGTCGAAATATTTCACCAGATCGACATCGCCGATGCCTTCAATATCTTTGCCTTTCTGCTGAACGTAACCCAGCGATGGGCGCAGACCGAAGTCGAACTGATATTGCGCGACCAATTCAATCCCTTCCGCTTTATTGGCGAAGCCGCTAACGGAAGTCGAATTGTTATTGATGGTGGCGGTGCCGGAAATAGGCGCAATATTGCGGCTCTGCGAATAAGTCGCGGCCAGGTAGACGTTGTTGTTGTCGTATTTCAGACCACCGGCCCAGATATCGGCCTTGTCGCCTTTACCGAAGGTGCCCGCTTTTTGCGTGGCGGTGCGGTTGGAAGAGGCATAGGCGGCACCCACGCTCAGACCGTCGATGATTTCGTAGCTGGAGGAGAGGCCCCAACCGTCGCCGTTCGCCTTGCTGGCGGAGCGGCCGTCGTTTTCGTTCTTGCCCTGGTACTGCACGGCAAATTTCAGGCCGTCAACCAGACCGAAGAAGTTGTTATTACGGTAGGTGGCGACGCCGTTGGTGCGGCCGTTCATGAAGTTGTCGGTCTTGATATAAGCATCGTCGCCGAATTCAGGGATCATATCCGTCCAGGCGCCGACGTCGTAAATGATGCCGTAGTTGCGGCCGTAGTCAAAGGAGCCGAGATCCTTATATTTCAGACCGGCGAAGCCCAGACGCGTTTTGGTGTCTTTAGTGCCGTCGGATTCAGTATGGTTGGCGGCGATCTGATATTCCCACTGGCCGTAGCCGGTCAGCATATCGTTAATCTGAGTCGCGCCTTTAAAGCCGATGCGGACGTAAGTTTTATCACCGTCGTTGCCGGCATCATCGGAGAAATAATGCAGGGCTTTTACACGGCCGTAAAAATCGAGCTTGTTGCCGTCTTTATTGTAGATTTCTGCTGCCTGTGCCGCTTGCGCAAGTAAAAGTGCCGGAATAATAACGGCCAGAAGATTACGTTTCATGGGTTACCCTGCTTTATTCGATTGAAAGACGCTTATCATCAGTTGCATTGCTGTTTCACTGTGCCGCCTGATTGTTGGCGGCGGAGAATTTTTACCGTAGTAATGTGATCCATTTATGACAAAAAATTCATTTTCATGTCGAACGATTAAAAAAGTCGCGCAAAGGGTGAATTTTTTCTTCAGCCGATGGTCGGCGGCTGGTCTACAGTTACCGATACCTTGTTCCGCTGCGGGAGGAATCATGCACGATACTTATACTTTGTTCGGTACGCAGGGCTGCGGCTCGACCATCGTGGCCGCCGCGTTGGCGTTGACCGCTTTCCCCTGGGGCTATGAGGAGGTGGATTACACGCAGGACGGCCCGGAGCGCGATCGCCTGCTGGCGCTGAACCCGCTGGGTCAGGTGCCCACCTTAGTGCTGCCCAATGACGAAGTGATGACGGAGAGCGCGGCGATTATCCTGCTGCTGCACGATCGCGCACCGCATGCCGAACTGGCGCCGCCCGGCGGTTCGCCGCTGTTGCCGCGTTTTCTGCGCTGGCTGCTGTTCATCAACGCGGAGATTTACCCCACCTTCACCTATGCCGACCATCCGCAGCGCTGGCAGCCGCAGGCGGCAGGGGCGGAACAGCTGAAAAACGCGGTAATGGATTATCGCGAGCGTTTATTGCGGCAGTTGAACGCCGCCGCAGGAGCGTCTGGCCCGTGGTTTCTCGGCAAGAGCTTCAGCGCGCTGGATCTGTACCTGGCGGTAATGTGCAACTGGCGGCCGGGCCGCGCGTGGTTCCGGCAACACTGCCCGCGACTGTACGCCATTGCCGAACGGGTGGAACAGCGGCCGGAGCTGAATGCGCTGCTGAGCGCCCATTTCGACGGCGTTGCCCCGCTGGAACCGTGACATCGCCCCGCCGCCCGGCGGGGAACCCTCCCGTTTTTCTGAACTGAGACTGCCGAAAATCCCGATTTTCACTCGCCTCGCTGGCGGGTAGCGTAAGGCTATCCGCAACTGACAGGAGAGTGTGATGCCATCAAAATCCCAGGCCGGGCAACAGGCGTTCGGCGATATCGCCCCCAAGCTGGCGCAGCTCAGCGACAGCGTCTTGTTTGACGATGTCTGGCAGCGGCCGGCGCTGAGCCCGCGCGAACGCAGCCTGATCACCGTCGCCGCGCTGGTGGCGCTTAACCGCGTGGAACAGCTGCCGTTTCACCTGCAACTGGCTCAGCGCAACGGCGTGGCGCATCAGCAGCTGGCTGAGCTCATCACCCACCTGGCGTTCTACGCCGGCTGGCCCGCGGCGGCGTCGGCCGTGGCGCGCCTGCGCGAGCTGGAACCGGAGGCGCCCCATGCCGTTTAGCCGCATCGCCCTGCATCAGGGCAAGTCCGCCGACTATCTGCAAACCTTGTCCGACAGCCTGCATCAGGCGCTGGTGGAGGCGTTCGACGTGCCGCCGGCGGACAAATTTCAGGTGATCGATCAATACCGCCCCGGCGAGCTTATCTACGATCGCGACTATCTCGGCGGGCCGCGCAGCGCGGATTTCGTGCTGTTTTACATCACCGCCGGGCGGCCGCGCGACAGCGACACCAAGCGGCGTTTCTACCGACGGCTGGCGGCGCTGCTGGCGGAAAAGCTGCGGCTGAACCCCGAGGATGTGATGGTGGTGATCGCCACCACCCAGTTGGACGAGTGGTCGTTCGGCGGCGGGCGCGCCTCAATGATCGATCCGCAGGCGTAACTCGGGCTGACGTCGCCGGCGGTCTGTGGGACAATAGCGCCATCATTTCGTTTAGATAAGAGTTGAATGGCGCTCTCCTCCGCAGTTAAAGATCAGATTGGCCAGTGGTACAAAGCCCTGCAGCAGCAAATACCGGATTTTATTTCCCGCGCGCCCCAGCGCCAGATGATCGCCGAAGTGGCGAAGACGCTGGCCGGCGACTACCCGCGCCATCTGGCGATCGAGGCGCCGACCGGCGTCGGCAAAACGCTGTCTTACCTGATCCCGGGCATCGCCGTCGGGCGGGCGGAGAGCAAGCCGCTGGTGGTGAGCACCGCCAACGTGGCGCTGCAGGACCAGATCTACAGCAAAGATTTGCCGCTGCTGAAGAAGATTATCCCCGATCTGAAATTTACCGGCGCCTTTGGCCGCGGGCGTTACGTCTGCCCGCGCAACCTGGCGGCGATGAGCACCGACGTTAGCCAACAGGGCGATCTGACGCTGTTCCTCGACGACGAACTGGCGCCGTCCAGCGGCGAAGAGCAGGCGCTGTGCCAGAAACTGACCAAGGCGTTGGCCCGCTTCGAGTGGGACGGACTGCGCGATCACTATCAGCAGAGCATCGACGATCCGCTGTGGGCCAAGCTGAGCACCGACAAGGCCAACTGCCTGGGGCGCAACTGCCATTACATCCGTGAATGCCCGTTTTATATCGCCCGCAAAGAGATCGAGAGCGCCGACGTGGTGGTGGCCAACCACGCGTTGGTGATGGCGGCGCTGGAGACGGAATCGGTGCTGCCGAACCCGAAAGAATTGCTGCTGGTGCTGGACGAAGGCCACCATTTGCCGGAGGTGGCGCGCGATGCGCTGGAGATCGACGGGGAAATCACCGCGCTGTCGACCAACCTGCAGCTGGACATGATCGTCCGCCAGGTCGAGCAGTGCATGACGCAGTACCGGCCGAAGAATCCGCCGGGGCTGGCCAACAGCGAACGGCTGAAGAACCATTGCGAGGAGCTGCGTGAGCTGGTGCAGATCTTCGAGCATCAGGTCAGCGCCTATCTGCCCGGCGACAGCGTGGCGGCCGAGCACCGTTTTGAAATGGGCGAGCTGCCCGCGGAGATGGTGGAGAGCTGCGCGCGGCTGTTCAAACTGACCGATGCGCTGCGCGGGCTGGCGGAGTTCGTGCTTAACGATCTTACCGAGCAGACCGGCAAGCACGACATCATGCGCCTGCACCGCGCCATCTTGCAGATGAGCCGCACGCTGGGCTATCTGGAGGCGATGAGCAAGCTGTGGCGGCTGGCGGCGCTCGACAAGTCGTCCAACGCGCCGATCTCCAAATGGGTCACGCGCGAACTGCGCGATAACGTCACCCATCTGTATTTGCACTGCGTCGGCATCCGCGTCAGCGATCAGCTGGAGAAGCTGCTGTGGCGCAAGGTGCCGCACGTGGTGGTCACCTCGGCCACGCTGCGTTCACTGAACAGCTTCGCGCGTTTGCAGGAGATGAGCGGGCTGAGCGAGAAGGCCGGCGACCGCTTCGAAACGCTCTCATCGCCGTTCAATCACGTCGAACAGGGCAAGATTGTCATTCCGCAGATGCGCTATGAACCGGCGCTCGCCAACGAGGCGGAGCACCTCGAGGAGATGGCGCGGTTTTTCCGCGCCGAGCAGGCGAGCGGCAAGCACAAAGGCATGCTGATCCTGTTCAGCAGCCACCGGGCGATGCAGACTTTCCTCAGCTACGTGACCGATCTGCGGCTGATGCTGCTGGTGCAGGGCGACCAGCCGCGCTACCGGCTGGTGGAAGAGCACCGCAAGCGGGTGGAAAAGGGCGTCGCCAGCGTGCTGGTGGGGCTGCAATCGTTCGCCGAAGGGCTGGATCTGAAAGGCGAACTGCTGACCCAGGTGCATATTCACAAAATCGCGTTTCCGCCGATCGACAGCCCGGTGATCATCACCGAAGGCGAGTGGCTGAAATCGCTGAAGCGCTATCCGTTCGAAGTGCAGAGCCTGCCGAGCGCCTCGTTCAACCTGATCCAGCAGGTCGGCCGTCTGATCCGCAGCAACCAATGCTACGGCGAGATCGTGATCTACGATCGCCGGTTGCTGACCAAAAATTACGGTTCGCGGCTGTTGGCGTCGCTGCCGGTGTTCCCGATCGAGCAGCGCGCGGTGCCGGAGGCCGACAAGGCGCATCTGGCGGCGCTGCAATCCGCCGCCGATGCGGCCAAAAAAGAGAAGAAGCGCGGTAACCCGTTCGCCCGCAAGCGGCGGCGTTAATCAGAGCAGCGGCGGCAGGCGGCGCTTGACCGGCGTGGTTTTCACGATCGAGGTGTTGCTCTGCGCATGCTCGGCCAGCCGATCGAGAGTGTGGTCGAGCTGCGCCATCGAGTGCGCCACCAGCCGCACGATAAAGCAGTCTTCGCCGGTCACCTTATCGCATTCGACCACTTCCGGGATCGCCTGAATCAGCTGCTCGACCTTCTTCAGCATGCCCGGCAGCGGCTTGATGCGCACCAGCGACTCGAAGGCGTAGCCCACCGCCTGCAGATTGACGTTCAGGGTATAGCCCTGGATCACGCCGCTTTCTTCCAGCCGCCGCAGTCTTTCCGACGTGCTTGGCGACGACAGCCCCACCTGCGCGCTCAGCGTCTTCAACGACGCGCGCGCATCTTCCGCCAGAATGGTCAGGATTTGGCGATCGATATCATCCATAACGCCTCCGTTAGGTATTTTATTTATTATAGCTGCGAGAAAAAGACAGTTAAGCATATTTGCCTTTTTTATGCTATGGAAAGCCGCCCTGCGAAGCCGCAAGCTATGTCTCTGGGCAAGCTTCGAGGAACGCAGAATGAATGCAGAGATAAAACGCGGATCGCTGGAGATGGCGGCGGCGATGTTGATTTCCGGCTCTATCGGCTGGTTTGTGTTGATGTCCGGCCAGCCGGTTATCAACGTGGTGTTTTGGCGCTGCGCGGTAGGCGCGCTGGTGCTGCTGGCGGTGTGCGGCGTATTGGGGCAGCTGCGACGCGATGCGCTGACGCGCGCCACGCTGCTGCTGGCGATCGCCGGCGGCGTCGCGCTGGTGATCAACTGGCTGCTGCTGTTCGCCGCCTATTCCTATGCGTCTATCTCCATCGCCACCGCGGTGTACAACACCCAGCCGTTTATGCTGGTGGGGCTGGGAGCGCTGTTTCTGGGGGAACGGCTGACCGCCCGCAAGCTGCTGTGGCTGGGGCTGGCGTTCGGCGGCATGATGCTGGTGGTGCTGGCGCAGCCGCGGCAGGCGGGGGAGCAGAGCCATTATCTGGCCGGCATCGCGCTGGCGCTCGGCGCGGCGTTTTTCTACGCCCTGATGGCGCTGGCGGCCAAGCGGCTGAAGGGCACGCCGCCGCATCTTATTGCGCTGATCCAGGTGACGGTGGGGGCGGTGATGCTGTTGCCGCTGGTGGATTTTCATGCGTCGGCCAGCGTTGGGCAGTGGGGGATGCTGGCGACGCTCGGCGTGTTGCACACCGGCCTGATGTACGTGCTGATGTACGGCGCGTTGCAGAGGCTGCCGACCCACCTGATCGGCTCGCTGTCGTTCATCTATCCGATCGCCGCCATGCTGGTGGATCGCCTGGCGTTTGGCCACCGGCTGTCTGCGTGGCAGCTGCTGGGCGCGGCGATCATCCTGCTGGCGGCGGCGGGCATGAACCTGCTGGGCGATCGGCGAGCGCGGCTGCTGCCGGCCTCGGACGGCCGGCGCGCCGGCTGATGCTCAGTTCGGTTTTTTCAGCCGGCGCCATAAGGTGGTGCGGCTGATCCCGAGCAACCGGGCGGCGGCGGCGTGGTCGCCCCCGCACCGCGCCAGGGCTTCGTGGGCGGAGACGGGCGCCGCCGGCGTCTCGGGCGGCGGCGCCACCGCCAGCTCCGGCAGCAGCCACTGCAGGGTCTCGCCGCTCGGCGCAGCGCCGGTGCTCAGCATCAGTGCCACCCGTTCCATCATGTTGCGCAGCTCGCGCAGGTTGCCGGGCCAGGCGTAATGACTGAGAGCGGTGTAACACCCGGCCAGGGCGGCGCGCAGCGGCTCCGTCAGCGGCACGTCGAGCGCCGCCAGCGACTGTTTCAGAAAGTGTTCCGCCAGCATCGCAATATCGTTGCCGCGCGCCCGCAACGGCGGCAGCTGCAGCCGCAGGGCGCTCAGACGGTAAAACAGATCGGCGCGAAAATCGCCCTGTTGAATCGCCTGCTCCAGGCGGGTGTGGGTGGCGCTGATAACGCGAAAATCGACCTTTACCGGCTGTTGCCCGCCCACCCGGGTGATGGTTTTTTCTTCCAGCGCCCGCAGCAGCCGGGTTTGCAGGTGCAGCGGCATTTCGCCGATCTCGTCCAGAAACAGGGTGCCGCCGTTGGCGGTTTCCAACAGCCCGCGTCGGCCGCCGCGTCGTGAGCCGGTGAAGGCGCCTTCCTCATAGCCGAACAGCTCCGCCTCCAGCAGCGATTCGGCGATGGCGCCGCAGTTGATGGCGACGAACGGCGGCGTCGCGCCGCGCCGGGAAAAGTATTCGCGGTGGATCGCCTGCGCCGCCAGCTCTTTGCCGGTGCCGGTTTCGCCTTCGATCAACACCGCCGCCGGCGATCGGGCGTACAGCATGATGGTGCGTCGCGTCTGTTCCATCTGCGGGGAATCGCCCTGTAAATCGCTCAGCCCATAGCGCGGCTGCAGGGTATTGCGCGCGGCGTAATCGCCGCCGCGTTTGCCGCCGCCCAGCATCAGGCGCGTCACGTCCAGTGCGTCGCTGAAGGCGGCGCGCAGGGTGGCGGCGGAATAGAGAAAAATGGCGGTGAGCCCGGCCTCTTCCGCCAGATCGCTGATGAGGCCGGCGCCGACCACCGCCTGAATGCCGGCGGCTTTCAGCTCGGCGATCTGGCCGCGCGCGTCCTCTTCGGTGACGTAACTGCGCTGCTCCAGCGGCAGATCGAAGGTTTGCTGGAACTCCAGCAGCGCGGGCAGGGGCGTTTTGTAGGTGATGACGCCGATCCGATCGGCGGTTCTGCGCGCCTGGCTCAGCGCCTGCAGCAGGTCGAAGCCGCCGGGTTTGACCAAAATGACCGGCACCGACAGGCGGCTTTTCAGGTAGGCGCCGTTGGAGCCGGCGGCGATGATGGCGTCGCAAGGCTCGGTCGCCAGGCGAGCGCGGATATGCTGCACCGCCTCCTCAAAGCCGAGGCGGATCGGGGTGATGGCCGCCAGGTGGTCGAACTCGAGGCTGATGTCCCGGAACAGTTCGGACAGGCGGGTGATGGAGACGGTCCAGATCACCGGTTTGTCTGGCGTGCGGGACGGCGTGATGTGATCGCTCATGGTGGGTTACCGAATGAAAGTGGCTGCATTAGGTGTAGCCTTGTTTCAGTCATGTTTCAAATATGCCGATTGAAACCGCGATTGAAACGTTAACTGAAACGTTTTTTATCGCTTGGTCTGCCCAATGGCGACGCGAATTTTATAACTCACTTATTTTTATCGCTTTTAATTTTTTCCTCGCCAAAGTGCAACCTGGCCCGCCCCTTGCTCTGTCTGTTCCATCTAGCTAATCGGAGAGAACGTCATGACGCTGCGCTCACCCGGGCTCGCCTTTCGTCAGGCCCTGAGTAAAGAGAAACCCCTGCAAATCGCCGGCGCGATCAACGCCAACCATGCCCTGCTGGCCCAGCGGGCGGGGTTCCAGGCCATCTATCTTTCCGGCGGCGGCGTGGCGGCCGGTTCGCTGGGGCTGCCGGACCTGGGCATTTCGACGCTGGACGATGTGTTGACCGATATTCGCCGCATCACCGATGTCTGCCCGCTGCCGCTGCTGGTGGATGTCGACAGCGGTTTCGGCGCATCGGCGTTCAACGTCGCCCGCACGGTGCGCTCGGTGAGCAAGGCCGGGGCGGCGGCGCTGCATATCGAAGATCAGGTTGGCGCCAAGCGCTGCGGCCATCGGCCCAATAAGGCCATCGTTTCCACCGAAGAGATGGTGGATCGCATCAAGGCGGCGGTGGATGCGCGCAGCGATCCGGACTTCGTGATCATGGCGCGCACCGACGCGCTGGCGGTGGAGGGGCTGGAGGCGGCCATCGAGCGCGCTCAGGCTTACGTGGCGGCCGGGGCCGACATGCTGTTCCCGGAAGCGATCACCGAACTGGGCATGTACGGCCGTTTCGCCGAAGCGACGCAGGTGCCGATCCTCGCCAACATCACCGAATTCGGCGCGACGCCGCTGTTCACCACCGACGAGCTGCGCAGCGCTCGGGTGGATATGGCGCTGTATCCGCTGTCGGCCTTTCGGGCGATGAACCGGGCGGCGGAGCGGGTGTACCGCGCCCTGCGCGAGGAGGGCACGCAGAAAAGCGTCATCGACACCATGCAGACCCGCAACGAGCTGTACGAAAGCATCAACTACTATTTGTTCGAAGAGAAACTCGACGCTTTGTTCGCTCGCCAGCGCGACGAATAAGCGCCATTCACGCAGAAGCCAAATGAGGACAGTATGAGCCAAGCGATCCCCCCGCAAAGCCCGACTGGCGTTAAGCCGAAAAAATCCGTGGCGTTATCCGGCGTGCCCGCCGGGAATACCGCGCTGTGTTCCGTAGGGCGCAGCGGCAACGATCTGCACTACCGCGGTTACGACATTCTCGATCTCGCGCGCCACTGCGAGTTTGAAGAGGTCGCCCATCTGCTGATCCACGGCAAGTTGCCCAACCGCGACGAGCTGCAGGCCTATAAACACCGTCTCAAAGCGCTGCGCGGCCTGCCCGCCAGCGTGCGCACGGTGCTGGAGGCGCTGCCGGCGGCGTCTCACCCGATGGACGTGATGCGCACCGGCGTTTCGGCCCTCGGCTGCACGCTGCCGGAAAAAGAGCAGCACGGCGCGGCCGGCGCGCGCGACATCGCCGATCGGCTGCTGGCGTCGTTGGGATCGATGCTGCTCTACTGGTATCACTACAGCCACAACGGCGAGCGCATTCAGCCTGAGACCGACGACGATTCCATCGGCGGCCACTTCCTGCACCTGCTGCACGGCACAGCGCCTTCTGCCAGCTGGGAACAGGCCATGCATGCGTCGCTGATCCTGTACGCCGAGCATGAGTTCAACGCCTCGACCTTCGCCGGCCGGGTGATCGCCGGCACCGGATCCGACGTCTATTCGGCGATCGTCGGCGCCATTGGCGCGCTGCGCGGGCCGAAGCACGGCGGCGCCAACGAGGTATCGCTGGAGATCCAGCAACGCTATGAAACGCCGGACGAAGCGGAAGCCGACATTCGCCGCCGCATCGATAACAAAGAGGTGGTGATCGGCTTTGGGCACCCGGTGTACACCGTCTCCGATCCGCGCCATCAGGTGATCAAAGAGATCGCGCTGCGCCTGTCGCAGGACGCGGGCGCGATGAAGCTGTATGACATCGCCGACCGGCTGGAAAGCGTGATGCGCGACACCAAAAACATGTTCCCCAACCTCGACTGGTTCTCGGCGGTGTCTTACCACCAGCTGGGGGTGCCCACCGAAATGTTCACGCCGCTGTTCGTCATGGCGCGGGTGAGCGGCTGGTCGGCGCACATCATCGAGCAACGGCAGGACAACAAAATCATTCGCCCGTCCGCCAACTATACCGGGCCGGAAGCGCGGGCGTTCGTGCCGCTGGATCAGCGCTGAGCGCCGATCGTTATCGTGTCGTTTTCACTATGGAGCCTTTGGGAATCATGATGCTTGAGTCTGCCAACACCGGCCGTCCGCCGTTCGATCGCGAAATGGTCGATATCGTCGATTATGTAATGAAAGAGGCCGTCGATACCCCGGCGGCGTACCGCACCGCTCACTATTGCCTGCTCGATACCCTCGGCTGCGGGCTGGAGGCGCTGAGCTACCCCGCCTGCAAGAAACTGATGGGCCCGGTGGTGCCGGGCGCCGAGGTGCTGAACGGCAGCCGGGTGCCGGGCACCCGTTTCCAGCTGGATCCGGTGCAGGCGGCGTTCAATATCGGCGCCATGATCCGCTGGCTCGACTTCAACGACACCTGGCTGGCGGCGGAGTGGGGCCACCCGTCGGACAACCTGGGCGGGATCCTGGCGGTGGCCGACTGGCTCTCGCGCCAGGCGGTGGCGGCGGGCAAAGCGCCGCTGACCATGCGGCAGGTGCTGATCGCCATGATCAAGGCGCATGAGATCCAAGGCTGCCTGGCGCTGGAAAACGCCTTCAACCGGGTGGGGCTGGATCACGTGCTGCTGGTGAAGGTGGCGTCCACCGCGGTGGTGGCGCAGCTGCTCGGCCTGAGCCGCGAGGCGATCCTGAACGCGGTGTCGCTGGCGTGGGTGGACGGGCAATCGCTGCGTACTTATCGCCATGCGCCGAACGCCGGCACCCGCAAATCCTGGGCGGCGGGGGATGCGACCGCCCGCGCGGTGCGGATGGCGCTGATGGCCGCCACCGGCGAGATGGGCTATCCCTCGGCGCTGACGGCGCCGACCTGGGGATTCTACGACGTCTCGTTCGACGGCAAACCTTTCCGCTTCCAGCGGCCGTACGGCGCGTACGTGATGGAGAACGTGCTGTTTAAAATTTCGTTCCCGGCGGAGTTCCATGCCCAGACCGCCGTGGAGGCGGCCATGACGCTGCACCGCCAGATGCAGGCCGCCGGCAAAACCGCCGCCGATATCGCCAGGGTGAGCATCCGCACCCATGAGGCCTGCCTGCGCATTATCGACAAGCAAGGGCCGCTGGATAACCCGGCGGATCGCGATCACTGCATTCAGTATATGGTGGCGATCCCGCTGCTGTTCGGCCGGCTGACGGCGGCCGATTACGAGGACCGGGTGGCCGAAGATCCGCGCATCGACGCATTGCGTAGCAAGATACATTGCCATGAAGATCCCGCCTTCACGCGCGATTATCACGATCCGGAAAAACGCTCGATCGCCAATGCGCTGACGGTGGAGTTCGCCGACGGCAGCCGTCTGGATGAGGTGGTGGTGGAGTACCCTATCGGCCATGCGCGGCGGCGTGAAGCGGGCATCCCGCTGCTGATCGAGAAGTTCAAAACCAACCTGGCGCGCCAGTTCCCGGCCCTGCAGCAGCAGCGCATTCTCGAGGTGTCGCTGGACCGGCAGCGGCTGGCGCAGATGCCGGTCAACGAGTATCTCGATTTGTGGGTGATCTGACGCGAGCGGCGCTGACAAGCCACGTCGGCGTCGCTATGATGGACGCTCCATTCCCGTCTGTCTTCTTATCAGGTGATTCATGATTGATGCCGCAACGCTGTTGTTGTTTTCCGGCGCCTGCGTGGCGCTGGCGCTGACCCCCGGCCCGGATATGCTGCTGATCGCTTCGCGCAGCGTCAGCCAGGGGCGGCGCGCCGGTTTCGCTTCGCTGGCGGGCATTCAGCTCGGCACTTACTGCCACGCGCTGGCGGCGGCGATGGGGCTGTCGCAACTGTTCGTCGCGGTGCCGCTGGCTTACGACGCGGTGAGAATGTTGGGCGCGGCCTATCTGCTCTATCTGGCGTGGAAAACGCTGCGATCCGGCAGCAGTCTGCAGGCTTCCGCCGGGTTGCAGGCGGTGCCGACGGCGCGCATTTTCCGTCAGGGATTGCTGACCAACATCCTCAACCCGAAGATGGCGCTGTTCGTGTTGGCGCTGTTCCCGCAGTTTATCGATCCGCGCGCCGGCTCGGTGGTGGTGCAGATGCTGGCGCTGGCGACGGTGCTGAATCTGGTCGGCTTGCTGATTAACGGCGGGGTGATCCTGGCGGTCAGCGGCATGAAAAGCCGTTTCGTCGGCCGCCGTTTCAGCGCCCGCTGGCCGAACTACCTGCTGAGCGGCGTGTTCGCCGGGCTGGCCTGCAAACTCATTTTCGACAGCCGTCGTTAATCCTCGCGCAGCAGCGCTTCAAACGCCGCGCTGGCGGGTTCGTCCGGCAGCGCGCTGTACATCACCAGCCGCAGGTGGTTCTCTTCGTCGACGATGAAAGAGGCGTGGTCAAAGGTGACCGGGCCGATCTCCGGGATGGTGAAGCTGCGCCGCCCCTGGCAACGTCCGTGAATATCATGCTGCCGCCAGAGCTGGCGGAACTGCGGCGATACCTGCTCCAGCGCCTGTACCCGTTGGCGCATCACCTCATCCTCCGGCGCGCGGGCGTAGTCGCGGCGGAAGCTGGCCAGGATTTGCGGCGCCTGCGCCCGCCACTCCAGCAGGCGCGCATTGAGCTGCGGATCGGCAAACAGCATCCACAACATGTTGCGCTCTTGCGCCGGGCGCTCGCCGATGGCGAACAGCCGCTGCGCCGCCGGATTCCAGGCGATGATGTCCCAACTGAGGTTCATGACGTAGGCCGGCCGCAGCGTCAGATCGTCCAGCAGGCGCCGCACCAACGGCGAAACCTGGCACCACTGATGGCCGACCGGCACCGGCGGGCGCTGATGCGCCAATAAAAACAGGTGGTAGCGGCCGGCGGCGTCGAGCTGCAGCACCCGCGCCAGATTTTCCAAAAACGTCACCGACGCATTGATTTCCCTGCCTTGCTCCAGCCAGGTGTACCAGGTGAGGCCGACGCCGGCCAGCGCCGCCACCTCCTCGCGCCGCAAGCCCGGCGTGCGGCGGCGGCTGCCGCTCGGCAAGCCGACTGACTCTGGCGACAGTTGTTCTCGCTTTTGCCGCAGAAAATCCCCCAGTTCGTGGCGGGTGCGTTCGAGGGTGCGTGGGGGCATGTCGGCCGTCCTGTTGCTGTCAGTAATAGTATAAATGGCTATATAGTAACAGTTTAAACTCTATTCCATACTGCGGCCATCATAATCTCTGGAGGTGGTATGGAACATTCATTATCTGTTGAACGGCGGGGATTGCCCGGTCTGCCGGTGTTGTTGTTAGGCGGCTTCGTCACGGTGTTCGATCTGTTTGTGGTCAACGTGGCGGCGCCGGTGATCCAGCAACAGTTCGCCGCCGATTTCGCCGGTATCGGTTTGATCGTCGCCGGTTATGAACTGGCGTTTGGGGTGCTGTTGATCGCCGGTGGGCGTCTGGGCGATCGCTTCGGGCGTCGGCGTCTGTTCAGCCTCGGCATGCTGGGATTCACGCTGAGCTCCCTGTTGTGCGGGCTGGCGGGATCGCTCAGCCTGTTGATCGCCGCGCGTATCCTGCAGGGGGCGGCGGCGGCGCTGTTGTTCCCGCAAATTTACGCCTTGATGCGGGTGCTGTACGCGCCGCAACAGCGGCGGCGCGCCTTCGCCTGGCTGGGCATGACGCTGGGGTTGGCGGCAATCTTCGGCCAGATCCTCGGCGGATTTATTATCGAGGCCAACCTGTTCGGCAGCGGCTGGCGCATGATCTTTTTGATCAATTTGCCTATCGGCGCGCTGGCGCTGTGGGCGGCGCGGCGCATTCCCGAATCGCGAGTGGCGCAGGCGCAGCGGCTGGACGGCGTTGGCCTGTGGCTGGCGGCGGCCGGCCTGTCGCTGTTGCTGCTGCCGTTGCTGGAAGGCCCGGCGCGCGGTTGGCCTTGGTGGATCGCGCCGATGTTGGCATTGGCGTTGCTGACGCTGTGGGGCTTCCTGCGTTGGGAGCGCCGCCTGGCGCAGCGCGGTGATGATGCGGTGCTCGATCCGGCGCTGTTCCGCCAGGCGGGCTTCGCGCCGGGCATGGCGGTGGTGCTGGCGATTTATGCCACCGCCTCCTCGTTTTTCTTGTGCTTCGCGCTGCTGCTGCAGGCGGGGGCGGGGCTGACGCCTTTTCAGGCGGGCAGCCTGTTCGCCCCGGCCAGCGCGGCCTTTATGCTGGCCTCGATGCTGGCNCCCCGGCTGACGTTGCGTTGGGGCAACGGCGTGCTGAGCGCGGGCGTGGCGATTTACGCCGCCGGGTTGGCGCTATTGATGGCGCAGGCGCTGTGGGGCGGGGCGCTGGCGCATCCGTTGCGGCTGCTGCCGGGGTTGGTCGTGCTGGGATTCGGCCAGGCGCTGAGCATGACGCCGCTGCTGAATCTGGTGCTCGGTTTGGCGCCGGAGCGGCAGGCGGGCATGGCGGCGGGTCTGGTGGCCACCGTGCAGCAGGTGGGGGGCGCGCTGGGCATCGTGGTCAGCGGCGTCGGTTTTGTGCCGCTGTTGGCGAGCGGCGGCGCGGCGGAACGCTATGCGCAGGCCTTTGCCGGCGCGATGCTCTGTAATTTGGTGGCGATGGGCGTCGCCCTGATCTTGTTAAACCGGATCACTCGAAATACTCAGAAAGCGGATCTTAAGTAGGCCGCCGGCGGGTGCTTTACTGTCGACATCATGAGAGAGCGATAAGGAGCCACACTGATGTTTCAACCCGCCGCATTTCGCGAAGACGATCTGGATGCCCAACTGGCGTTGGTGCGCGCCCACCCGCTGGGGCTGTTGGTCAGCCACGGCGAGCAGGGATTGACGGCCGATCCGCTGCCGTTTCTGGCCGATGTCGAACAGGGGCAGATCCGGCTGCGGGCGCACCTGTCGCGCGCCAACGAGCACTGGCGACGGTTGCAACAGGCGGCGGAATGTCTGGTGATTTTTCAGGGCCAGGAGGGCTATGTGTCGCCCAGCTGGTATCCGAGCAAGCGCCAGACCGGCAAGGTGGTGCCGACCTGGAACTACAGCGTGGTGCAGCTGCATGGCGTGCCGACGGTGACGGACGACCCGGCCTGGCTGCGCCGCCAACTGAGCGATCTCACCGCGCAGCAGGAAGGGCGGCGTCCTGAACCCTGGCGGATCGAGGATGCGCCGGCCAACTACATCGCCGCACAGCTTAAAGGCATCGTCGGTATCGAGATCGCCGTCACCCGGCGCGAAGGCAAATGGAAAATGAGCCAAAACCGCAGCGCCGACGATGCCGGCGGGGTGATCGCCGGGCTGCGCGATGGCGATGAAACGCAGCGGCGGCTGGCGGCGGAGGTTGAGCGGCGGCGCGGATAGGGTATGCTAACCGAAGAGTGAGCTGAGGGAACCTTCGGATGGATTACACCAAAATTATCAAAGAAATAGGCCGCGGCAAAAACCATGCGCGCGATCTGGATCGACAGACCGCCTTTGAGCTGTATCAGGCGATGCTGGCCGGGGAGGTCCCCGAGCTGGAGCTGGGCGGCATTCTGATCGCGCTGCGCATCAAGGGCGAAGCCGAAGAGGAGATGCTGGGGTTCTATCAGGCGATGCAGCAGCAGGTCTTGCCGCTGCAGGCGCCGCAGGGGCGGCCATTGCCGGTGGTGCTGCCGAGCTATAACGGCGCGCGCAAGCAGGCCAATCTGACGCCGCTGCTGGCGCTGCTGCTCGCGAAAGTGGGCCTGCCGGTGGTGGTGCACGGCGTGCTGGACGACAGCACCCGCGTGACCAGCGCCGAGATTTTTCGCGCGCTTGGGCTGCCGTGGTCGGAACAGGCCGCTCACGCCCAACAGCGTCTCGATAACGGCGAGGCGGTATTCATGCCGGTTTCCGCGCTGTCGGCGCCGCTGGCGCGGCAGCTCGGGCTGCGTTGGCGCATGGGGGTGCGCAACAGCGCCCATACGTTGGCCAAGCTGGCGACGCCGTTCGGCGAACAGGATGCGCTGCGTCTCGCCAGCGTCTCACACCCGGAGTATGTCGGCCGAGTGGCGTCGTTTTTCCGTCAGATCGGCGCCCGCGGGTTGTTGATGCACGGCACCGAAGGCGAAGCCTACGCCAATCCGCTGCGCTGCCCGCAGATTCACCATATCGTTGGCGGCGAACAGCGCATATTGCTGGAGCGCACCTTGCAGGATGAAACGCCGGCGTTGCCGGCGGCGAAAGACGCGGCAACCACCGCGCGCTGGACCGAGCGCTGCCTGGCGGGCGAGGTGGCGATCCCGCAGGCCATCCAGCGGCAGGTCGCCTGTTGCCTGGTGGCCGCCGGCGAGAGCGAGACGCTGGAGCTGGGGCTGAAACGCCTGCATCAGGCCTGAGCGCGACTATACTGGGATATTTCCTCATCGGCTGAGAAGGACGGTTATGCAACAGGCTCTCGATTACTTCAATCAATTGAACCAGGATTACCTCGACGTACACCGCGCCAAAGAAGAGCTGTTCTGGCAAAACTACATGGGCACCGGCGGCGAAGACGTCTCGGCGCGCTTTTCCGCCGCGGAAAGCGCCTATAAGCGCTTTATCGCCGAACCGCGCCGGCTGGCCGAGATCCGCAATCTGCTGGCCGGATTGGAAGCGTTGCCGCAGGAGGCGCAGCGCGATGCGCTGATCCACGGCCTGCAAGGTTGGCTGCGCTTTTTCGACTGCAACGCCATTGAAGATCCGCAGGCGCAGGCGCTGTTGGATCAGATCATCCACGCCGAATCCGATCTCTACTCGCGCCGCAAGGGCTATCAGGTCACCCATCTGAACGCCGACGGCCGACGCGTGGCGGCTTCGCTCGGCGAGCTGTTGACCAACCAGGCGACCAACCCGAACGAAGACTACCGCCGCAGCTCGCAGCAGGCGCTGCGCGATCTGGAGCAATGGCTGCTGCATAACGGCCTGCCGGAGCTGATCGGCCTGCGCAACCGCTTTGCGCGCCAGATGGGCTATCGCAACTATTTCGACTACAAGGTGAACAAGACCGAGCGCATGACGCCGGAGCAGCTGTTCGCCATTCTGGATCGCTTCGAGCGGGAAACCCGCGAGGCCAACGCGCGCAGTCTGCAACAGCTGGCGGCCGAGAAGGGCAGCCAGGCGTTGGAGCCATGGAACGTCCGCTTCGCCAGCGCCGGCGACGTCACCCGCCAACTGGATCCTTATTTCCCGTTTTCCCGTTCGCTGGAACGCTGGGTCGACAGCTTCAAACGCCTGCACATCGGTTTTGGCGGCGCGGAGATGAACCTCGATCTGCTGGTGCGCAAAGGCAAGTATGAGAACGGCTTCATGCACGGCCCGGTGCCGCCGTTTGTACGCCAGGGGGAATGGGTGCCGGCGCGCATCAACTTCACCAGTCTGGCGCAGCCGGGGCAGGTGGGCAGCGGGGCTTACGGGCTTAACACGCTGTTCCACGAAGGCGGCCATGCGGCGCATTTCGCCAACATTCGCCAGAATGCGCCGTGCTTCTCGCAGGAGTTCCCGCCGACTTCGATGGCCTATGCCGAAACCCAGTCGATGTTCTGCGACAGCCTGCTGGACGACGCCGATTGGCTGAAACGCTATGCGAAAAACGCCGCCGGTGAGGCGGTGCCCGATGCGCTGATCGAAGCCGGCATCGCGGCGCGCCAGCCGATGCGCGCGTTCAACGAACGCCATATCCTGCTGGTGCCGTACTTCGAGTGGGCGCTGTATCAGTGGGATGACGGGCAGCGTACGCCGGAAGCCATCACCGCGCTGGCGCGCGAGGTTGAGCAGAAGATCCTCGGCATCAGCGGCAGCCCGCGCCCGACGCTGGCGATCCCGCATCTGCTGTCGCTGGAGTCCGCCTGTTCTTATCAGGGCTACCTGCTGGCGATGATGGCGGTGGAACAAACCCGCCACTTCTTCCTGCAGCGCGACGGTTATCTGACGGACAACCCGGCCATCGGCCCGGATCTGGCGCAACACTACTGGTTGCCGGGCAACAGTGTCAGCCATGACGACACGCTGCGCAGCCTGACCGGCGAAGGGTTTAATCCGGACTATCTGGCGCAGGCCTGCAACCAGACGGTGGCGCAGGCGTGGCATGAGGCGCAGCAGACGATGACCGCCGCAGCCAAGCGCCCGCAGCCGCCGGCAGATTTCGATTTGCAGGCGCACATCCGGGTGGTGGATGGCGATAGGGTATTGGCGGATAACGCCGACGGTGACGAACGGATGTGCCGCGACTTCGCCGCGGCGATAGAGGCGCGTTTGGTTTAAGGCTGACAATAAAATCCACGCGGAAGCGTGGATTTTATTTAATGATAAAAACCGGGCGTTATTTTATTCGAAATAGACGTCGGGATTATCGGCCAGAGACACGAAGCTCTTGGTGTTTCTATCCAGCGTGCGAATTTCGCCGCTTTCGATGTCGTACACCCAGCCGTGCAGGCGCAGCCCGCTGTTGCGCAGACCCACCGCCACAGAAGGATGGGTTTTGATATTATTTAGCTGAGCAATAACGTTCTCTTCCACCATAGCGTTAACTTTGTCTGTTTCGCTATTCCAGGTTTTCTTCTCGACCACCGCTTTTGCCGCATCCGCATAGTGCAGCCAGTGAGCTACCGCAGGCATAGGGTCGAGGCACTGGCAGGACGCGATAGCCTTCATGGCGCCACAGTTCGAGTGGCCACAAATCACGATATCAGTAACACCCAATGCCACCACCGCGTACTCGATGGTCGCAGAAACCCCACCCGGCTCCGGGCCAAAGGAAGGAACGATGTTGCCGGCATTGCGGATAACGAACAGTTGCCCAGGTTCTTGCTGCGTCACCAGCTCGGGAACCAGACGGCTGTCAGAACAGGAGATGAAAAGCGCTTTAGGATTTTGGCTGGAGGCAAGGCTGCGAAACAGTTCCTTACGCTGTGGGAAAATCTCTTTCTGGAAACTGAGGAAACCTTCAATGATATGTTGCATACAACGCTCTCTGCATCTGTAGTCTGCGTAACATGATAATCATCCTCTTCCGTTAGTCCAGCCATGGGCAGGTAAAAAAATGTGTGTGCAAGCCCCCCGCAAACCCCATTGAATACAGGGTTTCTGCCTGTTTGCAACGGTATTTCCCGGGTCGTTGACGCGTGGGGTGGTGATAATGCGGACGGCAAAAAACCAGTTGCCTTAACCATTCAAAGAATAAATATATTTTATTGAGTCCATCGTAAATCAAAATTGGTGTCGTAATAACGAGGGGAGACCATCAATATTTCCGGGAGAATTATCCCAAACGATCAGGCCATTCCTGCACAAGGTGGCTATTTATGCTAGGGTATGTTTTCACTTGTCAATGGAACTGACGATATGATTACGGCTAAAGGAATGGCGCGAAAGCTCACCGTGGGTGAGATAGGAATTGCCCAGATCGTTTTTAAGAATGCTATCGATTACTCGAGAGTGAGTGTGCATAACGCGGGTTATTTTCCTTTTGGTTTGCAAAATGACAATACGGCCGTTACACCGAACGGCGAAATTTATTTCACTCCAAAGAATTTTCGTGAAGATTATTCAAGAGAGAGCGCGGGTTTTCAACATTGGTTTATCCATGAAATGGCGCATGTTTGGCAGTATCAAATGAAGATGAATGTGTTGCTCAGAGGTACCATGAGCTGGGCGGCAACTTATGAATACTCTCTTCCCAACTATAACACTCTCGCTGACTACGGAATGGAGCAACAGGCCTCCATCCTTGCTGATTACTTTTTACTTATTCGTTTTAGTCGAGAAGAGTGGCGTCGTAACAAACGGATGACTGGCTTGGAAGGGCCAGATCTTAAAACTCGCTATGAAACCGTGTTACGGTTGTTCCTACGAGAGCCGCGTAACCCTAAGGCAATGAAATGAAAAAACTGACTTTTTTATTGGCGCTGGTATTACTGAGCGGCTGTGTGCAGGAGCGTCCCTGGTTCTATCCGGCAAACGTCAGCGTTAAAAATAATCGCGTATGCGTTAGCGTGCCGGACGATATTGCCGGAAAACGCGAGCTGGTAGGCATCGGAATTTATCAACCGGGGGCCGGCGGGAAGGCGGAATGGTCCACTTCGGTTGCGCCAGGTCAGCAACCGATAGCGGTCATGCCAGGCGAATGCCTGACGGAGGCTTTCGGCGGGTTCCAGATTGGGCATAGCTATTCGGTTGAGATTGCGACGGTCGGCAATGCGTCAAATGAGGCGCCGCGCAAATATTGGACTGAATTTACAGTGGTTGCTGATAAAGCGGATGGTAATAAACTCGCTGTCGTACCCATTCAGCGCTGACGTACGCGAACATAAAAAAGCCCGCCGGGGTGATATCCGGCGGGCTTTTTGACGTCTGGGGCGGCGATTATTTGTAGATAACCGCGGTCGCGTGCATCAGGTTATTGCCGCTGGTAGAGGTGATGGTGAAAGCCTTGGCGCCTGCGGCATCGGCTTTGGCGGCCAGCTGAGACTTCAGGCTGCTCAGGTCGGTTGCGCCGCTGGCGACGATCACGCCGGCTTTTTCGAATTGGGCGGCATCCTGGGCGCTGACGTGTTCAGCGGCAAAAGTAGTGAAAGAAGCGGTGGCCAGGGCGATAGCGGCAGCAAAAGTTTTGATGGTTTTCATGTTCGTCATTCCTGTCAAAGTGAATTAGGGAGAAAGGGGTTTGCCTTTCGATGGGAAGATTATTGCGCAGTGACAGGCGGGATGAAATCGGAGAGTGTTGACAGTTTTGTTCAGATTTTTTGATTATTAATTCCCCCGTTCATCTTCTGCATAAACAGGGGGAGACGATCAGCGCGTCGGGCGCGCCAGATCGAAACGGTGCTGTTCGGAAATGCCGTAGTAGGCGGTTGGGCCGCCGGCGCGCAGGATAGGTTCGGCAGCGGCGGTCTGGTAGACGCCGTGTTCGTCCAGCAGCGCCGGATCGAGGTGCACCGCCACCACTTCGCCCAATATCAGCCAGGTCTCCACCTGTTCCCCGGCGGCGGTTTGCAGCTGAATGCACTGGGTCAGCCGGCATTCGAAGTTCACCGGGCTTTCGGCCACGCGCTCGGCTTTGACCCGGCGCCCGGGCAGCGGCGTGACGCCGGCGAAGGCGAATTCATCCTCGCCGCGCGGCAGGGGGATGGAACTGTGGTTCATCGCTTCCGCCAGCGGGCGTGTCGCCAGGTTCCAAACGAACTCACCGGTTTCCACGATATTCGCCACGCTGTCTTTCCAGCCAGTGCTGGCGAAACCGATGATGGGCGGGCGATAGTTGAAGCAGTTGAAAAAGCTGTAGGGCGCCAGATTACGCAAGCCGGCGGCGCTGCGGGAAGAGATCCAGCCGATGGGGCGCGGGCCGACGATGGCGTTCAGCGGATCGTGCGGCAGGCCGTGGCCGGCGGCGGGTTCATAATAATAACGAGATTCACGGTTCATGGGGGATCCTGCGGCAATCGATGAAGCTTTCATTGTGCCGGGTTTCCCGCCGCTGCGCCATTGCGGGCCGGATGTGTTATCTTACGCGCCGGAAATCCCTTCAAGAGAGCCCGTCACGGTGGAAAAAAAGAAAACCTTCCCGCAGCAGAAAAGCGGCTTGCATCCGCGCAACCGTCATCGTTCGCGCTACGACTTCCCGGCGCTGATCGCCAGCTGCCCGGCGCTGGCGCCGTTCGTAAAACCGAACGCCTGGGGCGATGTCTCGGTGGACTTCGCCGATCCGGCGGCGGTGAAAATGCTCAACCGTGCGTTGCTGCAACACTTTTACGGCATCGAACACTGGGATATTCCGGCTGATTATCTGTGCCCGCCGATCCCCGGCCGCGCCGACTATCTGCATCACTTGGCGGATCTGCTGGCGACCAGCAACGGCGGCGAGATCCCGCGCGGCAAGGGCGTGGCGATCCTCGACGTCGGCGTCGGCGCCAACTGCATTTACCCGATCGTCGGCCTGCGCGAATACGGTTGGCGTTTCACCGGCTCCGAAATCGATCCGGTGTCGCTCAACTCGGCCAAGATGATCGTCGAGATGAACCCGACGCTGCGCAACAGCGTGCGCCTGCGGCTGCAAAAACAGCCTGAGCTGATTTTTAACGGCATTATCGGCGCGGCCGAGAAATTCGACGCCACCCTGTGCAACCCGCCGTTCCATGCGTCCGAGCAGGAAGCGCGCGCCAGCACCCGCCGCAAGCTGCATAAACTGGGCAAAGGGGAAGTGGCCGCCAAGCCGGTGCAAAACTTCGGCGGCAAGAACAATGAGCTGTGGTGCGAAGGCGGCGAAGAAGCCTTTGTGCGCAAGATGGTGGAGGAGAGCGTCGGCAAGGCCAACAACTGCCTGTGGTTCACCTCGCTCATCTCGAAAAATACCACGTTGCCGGCCATTTATCATGCGCTGAAGGTGGCGGGCGCGGCCGAGGTGCGCACCATCGAGATGGCGCAAGGGCAGAAGATCAGCCGCTTCGTCGCCTGGACCTTCCACGACGCAGAGCAACAGGCCGCCTGGGCAGCCGAACGCTGGCGCTAAGCCTTCAGGTGCCTCGGTATGGGAGCAAAGTCCCATACCGAGGATCGGTTTTCCCCGTTTTATTGACTTATCGCATCAGCATTTCTTAACTGTAGTCATACCTATAAAAACCCCTCCAGGCAGTGTGCAATGTCTCTCTTCGCGAGGTAGGAGACAGGCCGCGGCGCAGCCATGCCGCGAACTTAGTCCATTACACTGACGGGATTTATTATGATTCCTTTAGCGACGCAACAAGAGATCGGCGCCTTAATCATCGGCATTTTCGGGCGTTTGCCGACGACGGCGGAAATCGATTACTACGACAGCGCATTTGATATCGGCAGCCAGCCGCCCGCCTATATGGCCAGTATTCTAATGAGCCAACCCGATGCTGGGTGGATGAGCGGCCAAAGCGAATACGACATTCTCAGCCAGGTTTATTTCTCCGTTTACAATAGCGCTCCCGATCCGGATTACATCAATGCCTTACTGCAACAGGGGCATTTCAACAGCGCTGTCGCCAGCGTCGTCATCGACCTCTTTAACTATCTGGGGGACGATCCGGTGATGCTGGCGCAGCGTGATGCGCTCGATCAGCGCATTGCAGAAGGTTTGTATCCCGGCACGGCCGCCGATGCCGCCGGCGGAAGCGGCGACGCGCAGGCGATGTTTTATCTGCTGCGAGCACCCTGGCAGACCGATGAAATTGCGCATGACGGCAAGCTGCTCAATCAGGGGGGCGATCTGGCTGCGTTGGCGCAGAGCAAGATTGCCACCCTGCCGCTTAACGATC
>NZ_JVEL01000387.1:33705-35909 GCF_001076875.1 Serratia sp. 506_PEND | reverse complement strand
GGCGTAGTTGCTGTCTTGATAAAGTTGATACAGCAGCGTTTCAGACGTGACGGGGTTTTGTAATTTTCTGCCGCCGGCGATGGATCCGCTCACGTGATTGCCGACGCCGAGGGCCAGCGTGACGCTCAGCCCCGGGTTGCAGCGAAACAGCACCGAACCGGCGCCGCTGCTGGAGACGACGCTGACTGCGTTGCTCAGCGAGGACAGTTGGCCGAAGTTCAGGGTGCCGAAGGTGGTCACGTCACTGACGCCGCTGCCCAATACGCAGCCTTTTACCACGGTTGCATTGACGGTGAACGGCTGGCTTTTGGTCAAATCGTTGACGCCGGTATCGCTTTGGGCCGGGGAAAGCGGCAGGCAGAACAGCAAACCGCAAATTGAAGCGCGCATCGTCATTACCAATTGATCGTGACCTGTACCGTATCGGTGTAGCTGCCTGTCGGGGGCGTGGACTGCGCCGGAATCATGCCATAGACCGGCAGCCAGTTGTCCGCACCGTTGGCGGTTTGTGACACGCCCGTCAGATTATCCCAAATGGCGCTGTGGGCGGCGTTGGTGTACAGGTTGTAATTCACCCGTTGGCCCGCCGCGCTTTGCAGGTAGCGGGCAGCGGTATTGCCGCTTTGCCCGCCGCCAAGCAGAACGCTGTAGCTGGTGCCGTTGGTGCATTTCACCCGAATGGCGCCGGCGTTTTGCTGCCCGGCGACGCTGGTTGCGGTGCTGAGAAAATACAGCGTGCCGAAATTCAGCGTGCCGAAGCTGACGTTGCCGCCTGAGCTGCTGCCGGCCTCACAGGCGCTGAGCAAGGTCGCGCTGACGCCGAGGGTCGCGGTTTTACTGTCGGCCTGCGCCAACAGGCTGCACGCCCATAATCCGCAGCAGCAGAGCGCGCGCCGCACCGTTACCAGGTGACCGTCATCGTGACGGTGTCGTTATAAGTGTCCGCCGCCGGGGTAGAGCCGGCCGCCGGTACGCGGCCATACACGATCAGCGGAACGGCGGCGCCGGTGCCGGTACCGGTCCGCGCGTTGGCGCCGCTGCCCCAGGCGGTGGTGCGTGCGGCATCCTGGTACAGGTTATAGCTGATGAATGCGCCTGCCGTGCTGGCCATGCGGCGTTGGGTGCCTGAAGTGACGTGGAGCCCGTTGTCCAGCGCCACCGTGTAGTCTGTGCCGGTCGTGCAGGTCAATGACAGCGTACCGGCCCCCCCTGCGCCGGTGGCGCTGGCGTCGATGATGTTGGCCAGTGAAGAGTAAGTGCCGAAGCTGATGGAGCCGAAGTCGTTGACGGAACCGCTGCTGCTGCCGCCCCCCACGACGCAACCGGCGCCGATGGTCAGCGTCACGCCTAACGTGCCTTGAATGGTGCCTGCTGCGTTAGCCGCGCCGTTGGCGCACAGCAGGGTTGCTACCGAGGTCAATGCCATCAGAGTTTTTTTCATCTTATATTCCTTGCCGTATGAGAGAAAGCCCGCAAAGACGCCACCCAGAGGTGGGTTGAACGTATTCATTTAGCTGCACTTTAATTAATAGAATAAGAATCGGGAATTGTCTTGATGAAAACGAGAAACTTTTTATTCTCATTCCCCGTATGACGGGGCTTGTAGGCGAGGCATACCGATAAAGTGAAATGATTAGAATAATAACGAAAGGCGATGGGAATATTATTAGCGTTATTTTATCGCCGGGGAGTTTCATTCCCCGGCGCGGTATTATTTACAGGTGGAAATCGAGCGCGCCATCCCGCACCAGCTCACGCGGCAAATTGTTTTTGATGCGGCTGCCAATGCGTTTGGCGATGCCCAGCGGTTGCCCCTGATAGGTGACGATGCACTCGTCGCCCGCCGGTGGCTGCTCCGGGTAGAGATCGCGGCCGTGATACCACTCCTGGGCCAGCGCGGCGTCCAGCTCGAAATGCTGTTTGCCGCCGGCGCCCGCGAGGGCGATCGCCGCTTCGTGCTGCCAACGGAAACCTTTCGGGAAGCGCTCCGCCAGCTTGAGACCGATACGCGAGAAGCGCACCTTGCCGAACAGCGGCTCCAGCTCGGCCGGGAACAGCCAGATTTCCTTATCGCGCTCCCACAGCCGGCTGTCATCGCCCCAGGTTAAGCCGGATGCGGCGGCGGCTTGGGCGACCAGCGCCGCCTCTTTGCCGGACAGCGGGCTGAACGGAAACTTACCGACTTTATAGGTCGGCTTCGCCAA
>NZ_JVEL01000387.1:0-33605 GCF_001076875.1 Serratia sp. 506_PEND | reverse complement strand
CAGACGGGCGACGAAAAAGCCTTCGCTGTCGTAAATCTGCGGGAAGACGTGCAGGAAGCCTTCGGCGGTCAATGCCTTGCCGGCGCCGGGGAACAGCTCACCCAGCGGCTCGACGCTGACCGCGTCGCCATAGGTGTCCAGCAGCCAGCGCACCACCTGCTGATTTTCCTGCGCATTGAGCGTGCAGGTGGAATAAACCATCACGCCGCCCGGCGCCAGCGCATGAAACGCGCTGTCGATCAGCTCGCGCTGGGTGGCGGCGATCTCGGCGACGCTGTCCGGCGACCAGTTGCTCATGGCGTCCGGATCTTTACGCACCACGCCTTCACCGGAGCAGGGGGCGTCGAGCAGAATGGCGTCGAAGCTTTCCGGCAGCGCGGCGCCGAACACCCGGCCATCGAAGTGGGTCAGCGCCGTGTTCTTCACGCCGCAGCGGCTGATATTGGCGTGCAGCACTTTCACCCGACTGGCGGAGTATTCGTTGGCGACGATGCCGCCCTGGTTGCCCATCAACGCGGCGATCTGGGTGGTTTTGGAGCCCGGCGCCGCCGCCACGTCCAGCACCCGAGTCGGCGCCGCGTCGCCGGCGAACAGCGCGCTGACCGGCAACATCGAACTGGCCTCCTGAATGTAGAACAGACCGCTCAGGTGTTCGGCGGTGCTGCCCAGACGCAGTTCTTCATCGTCGCGCTCGATCCAGAACCCTTCCGCGCACCAGGGAATGGGCTCCAATCGCCAGTCGTAATCCTGCACCAGCGCCAGGAAGTCGGCGACGCTGATTTTCAGCGTGTTGACGCGCAGGCTGCGGCGCAGCGGGCGTTGACAGGCGGCGATAAAATCGTCCATCGCCAGCTCGGGGGGCATGATGGCGCGGGTGGCGTCAAGGAAAGCGGGGGGCAGAAAAACGGCGGTGGATTTGGCCACGGGGCGAACTCTCAGGGTGCAATAAAGACAAGGGCGAGAGTTTATCACAAAGCGGAAAAAAACAGGGCCCGGCATTGCCGGGCCCTGAGGAAAACGCGAAAGTTAATCGCGCGGAATGGCGGTGCCCCAGGTTTTCCAGTCCTTCGGCTCTTCCGGATTCAGCAGGAAGTGCTTGTTCGGCGTCGCTTTCGGCGCCAGCGGAATAGTCGGCGGGGTGGCGAAGGCGATACCGCCGCGAATGAACTGCTGGAAGGTGCCGCTCTTGATCACGCCGCCGGTCAGGCCGAACTGCAGGTTGTAACCCGACGCCAGCCAGAACACGCTGTTGTTGCGCACCAGATGTTGATACTTCTTGCTGATGCGCAGCGCAACGTGCACCCGGTCGGACATGGCGCCAAGGTAGAAACCGGTGATGGTGCCGACCTCCACGCCGCGGAACAGCACCGGCGTGCCGATCTGCAGCGAGCCGGTTTCGGCCGCGTCGAGCACGACGCTCAGGCCATCGAGATAGCGCGAGTCGGTGATGCTGGCCTGCTGCAGCTCGAAGGTGCGCAGCTCGCGGCCGCGCCCCGGCTCCACGTTGATATAAGGTTGAAGCAGGGTATCGAGATTGCTGACGCCGGCGGCGGAGATCTCCGGCGACACGATCGAGAAGCGGCTGCCCAGGCGCGCGAAGGTCTGCACGTATTCCGGATACAGCACCGCTTTGGCCAACACTTCGTTGCGCTCCGGCGCCAGCTGCAGCGACTCTACCTGTCCGACGTCGATGCCGAGGTAGCGCAGCGGCATACCCGCCGACAGCTTGCTGGCGTCGTAGGTTTTCAGCGTGATTTGGCTGCCCACCGCGCGGGCGGCGGTTTCGCTGGCGTACAGCACGCGGTTGGCGCCCTTGTTCAGCGTCACGCCCTGTAGATTATCGAAGCTGATGGCGCCTTTCAGCGCGCGGTTGAGCGGCGAAGCCTGCACCGTCAGGCCGCTGCCGTTGAGCTGCACCTTGGCGCCGCCTTCGGCCCAGAAGATGCTTTCGCGGGTGAGCAGCTTGCGGTATTCCGGGCTGATATAGACGTCCACCTCAAACTCGTTGGCCTTCGGCCGAACGTTGACGATCTCGCCCACCTGGAATTTGCGGTACAGCACTACCGAGCCGGCCTGCACGTCCGGCAGGCTGGTGGCGCTGAGGGTCAGGGTGGTGGCGGGGGCGTTGCCGACGATGCCTTCCTCGGCTTTTTCGCTGTTGGCGTACAGCGGGTATTGGCCGCCCGGTTCCCCCTTGCTGCCGGGAATAATGCGCACGCCGCCGTCTACCCATTCCTGGGCGCTGGCGCCAAGCACTTCCATACCGTCAATGCCCAGCTTGACGTCGAGACGACTGTTGACCACGAATTTGCTGTCTTTGTGCAGCAGGCCGCGGTACTGCGCGTCGATGGCGGCGGTGAACACCACGCCGCCGGCGGTCAAGGTGCGGCTCAGGATCTGGCCGACTTTCACGCCGTGCACCACCAGCGGCTGCCCGACGTCGATGCCGTAGCTTTGCGGCGCATTCAGCGTGACGGTCAGCACGCCAGGCTGTTGCAACAGCGTTTCGCTGCTGTCCAGCACGTTGAAGCGCTGCTGCGGCTCGCCTTCGCCCGGCACCAGCTCCAGCGTGGTACCGGTCAGCAACTGGCTAAGCTTGGCGTCGTTGAGGCTGATGCGCGGGCTGCGCATCACGATGCGGGTGCCGCTGCGCATCAGATCGACCACCGAAGGATCGATGGTCAGTTCACCGACCACTTTGCTGTCCTGTTGCAACGTCAGCTTGGTCAGGGTGCCGACCTGCAGCCCCTGGTACATCAGCGGCGTGCGGTTTTCGCTCAGGCTGTTGCCGCTCGGCAGATCCAGCAGGATATTGACGCCGCGCTGGCTGTGGGCCAGATCAGGATACAGGGTATAGCTCTGATCGCCCTTGGCCTGCTGGCCATCGGCCGGAGAATCGAAGGCAATGGCGCCGTTGACCAGCGCCGCCAGGCTCTCCATCTGCACCGTGGCGCCGGACAGGCTGAAATCGCCCTTGAAGCCGGAAACGTTCCAGAAGCGGCTGTTGCTCTTCACCAGGTTGGCGAAGCGGCGGTCGATCAGCACGTCGATGGTCACGCCCTTGTTGCCTTCGCTGATGGTGTAGTCATACACCTTGCCGACCGGAATTTTACGGTAGTAGACCAGCGAGCCGCTGTTGAGCGAGCCGAGATCGTCGGCGTGCAGGTGAATCATCAGTTCACCGGTGTTCAGGCGGTACTTCGGCTGGGTATCGAGCGCGGTGAAATGGGTTTGCTCCTTGCCGCTGCCGGGCATCATGCCGATATAGTTGCCGCCGACCAGCGCATCGAGGCCGGACACCCCGGCCAGCGAGGCCTTGGGCGTCACCAGCCAGAACTGGGTGCCTTCGCGCAGCGAGTCTTCCAGATCGCTTTTGATGCTGGCTTCCACCACGATGCTGCGCAGATCTTTGCTCAGACTGATTTTTTGCACCGTGCCGACCTCAACGCCCTGGTAGCGCACCGGCGTGCGGCCGGCGACGATGCCCGCCGCCGATTGGAAATCGATGGTGACGGTGGTGCCGCGCTCCTGGACATTGTTATAGACCAGCCACCCGGCGATCAGCAGGGCGATGAACGGCAGTAACCAGAACGGTGAAATGCGGCGTTTGTTCTTGACCCGCGCTTCAGTCGGTGTAGTCGGCGTTTCCTGTTGCATGTGCATCCCAAATCAATCGGCTATCGAGCCATTCAACGGCAAGAATAGTCAAAATGACCGCCGAGCCAAAGTAAAACGCGGCCGGTCCCATAGTAAAAGATAACAGTTGATCGCGATTTACCAGCGACATCATCAAGGCGATAACGAACAGATCGAGCATCGACCAGCGGCCGATCCAGGTGACCAGGCGCAGCAGACGAATGCGCGTCTTCAGACTGTGCGAGGTTTTGAAGTGGATGCTCAGCAACAGCGTGATCAGCACGATCACCTTGGTGAAGGGCACCAGCACGCTGGCGATGAACACGATGGCGGCGATCGGCACGTTGCCGGAGGTGGCCAGTGAGACCACGCCGGAGAAGATGGTGTCTTCCAGCCGCACGCCGTTGGCGTAAATGATGGAAATCGGCAGCAGGTTGGCCGGTATCAGCAGGATCATCGCCGCGATCAGCGCCGCCCAGGTTTTCTGCAGGCTGTAGGGCTGGCGGTGGCACATCGGCACATGGCAGCGCGGGCAGCGGCCGCGCGCGTCAGGGTAGCCGGTATAGTGGCAGGACAGGCAAATATGCAGCGCCGCCGGCGGGCCTTCCGGCTGTTCCTGCGGATAGTAACGCTCCCACAGCTGCTCCAGGTTAGCGTGGATCAGCGTCAGGATGCTGAGCAGGGTGAGCGACAGGTAGGCGATCAGCGCGCTGCCCGCCTGAATGTCGGCGTAATCCTGCACCTTGATGGCCGCCACCGCCATGCCGATCAGATAAATGTCCAGCATCACCCACTCTTTGAGCCGTTCCAGCATCAGCAGCACCGGGCGCAGGTTCATGCCGAGCGCGTGGCCGAAGCGCAGGTACAGCAACGACAGCGCCAGCGTCAGCGGGGCGCCGAGGGTGCAAAACGCCACCATGCTGGCGGTGAGCGGATCGCCCTGGCGGCTCATCTGCCAGATGCCCTCCAGCAAACTGGCGTCGATGCGCGTGCCGAGCAGGCGGATGCTGATCAGCGGTTCGGTGAAGGCGAACGGCATCAGCAGCAGCATGGTGATCGCCATGGCGGTCAGACGCGTCATCGACCAGTCGCGGCCGTGCACCACCTTGGCGTTGCAGCGCGGGCAATAAGCGGCCTGATTGCCGCTGAGCGGCGGCAGCATGAACAGCAGATCGCACTCGCAGCAGCGTTGGTGGCGCGCTTTGGAAAGGGGGGCGGTGATCGCGTGTATTTTCATTTTTGACAAGTCGCTGCCCTTGAGCCCGCCGGAACTGTCAGCGTAGCTGAAAAATAAACCGGCCGCGTCACTGGCGATCGGGCGCCGGACGGTAAAACGAGGTAAACCGGGATTCTGAGCGGCAAACATACCCCGAGCGACGGGGTTTTGTGAAGCAACAGATGATTAACCTTGTGGCTATACGCATTTAATGCTTATTTTATAGGGCCTAAGCTTTGGGCTTCTGGCCATCTTCACTGTTTCAATGGTTATCACATGACAAAAGAACAATTCTACGCGGAATTAAAACGTGATCTGAGCGCGTTGCTCGGCGGGGAGACCAACTTTATCGCGGCGCTGTCCAACGCCAGCGCCTTGCTCAACGAGCGTCTGGATGACGTGAACTGGGTCGGTTTCTATCTGATGGAGGGCGATCAGCTGGTGCTGGGGCCGTTCCAGGGCAAGATCGCCTGCGTGCGCATCCCGGTGGGCAAGGGCGTGTGCGGCACGGCGGTGGCGGAAAATCGCGTGCAGCGCGTCGGCGACGTGCATGCGTTCCCGGGCCATATCGCCTGCGATGCGGCCAGCAACGCGGAAATCGTGCTGCCGCTGGCGGTTGGCGGCCGGACGATCGGCGTTTTGGATATCGATAGCACGGTTTATCAACGCTTCGACGAACGGGACGAAGCGGGCCTGAAAGCAGTGGTGGCGGGGCTTTGTGAGCAACTGGAACAGTGCGACAGTGCGAAATATGTGACTGTGGCGGCAAGTTGATCGACGGTTAACGTGGCAATTACCGATGGCGTCATTATAATGACGCCTGTTCATGCCTGTGGCTTGTTGGCAATACCGTTGTAATCAGGAAATTTCATGGAAAATCAACCTAAGTTGAACTCTAGTAAAGAAGTCATTGCTTTTCTTGCCGAGCGTTTTCCGCTCTGCTTTAGCGCCGAAGGCGAAGCTCGTCCGCTGAAAATCGGTATTTTTCAGGATTTGGTAGAGCGCGTGCAGGGGGAAGAGAATCTCAGCAAAACGCAATTGCGTTCTGCCCTGCGCCTGTACACCTCAAGCTGGCGTTACCTGTACGGCGTTAAAGTCGGCGCGCAGCGCGTCGATCTGGACGGCAATCCGTGCGGTGAACTGGAACAGCAGCATGTCGATCATGCTCGCCAGCAGCTTGAAGAAGCCAAAGCGCGCGTTCAGGCACAACGTGCCGAACAAAACGCCAAAAAACGTGAAGCCGCCGGCGAATCCGCCGATGCTGCGCCACGCCGTCCGCGTCCAGCCGGTAAAAAGCCCGCTGCACGTCGCGAAGGCGGAGCCGCGCCGGAAAACCGCAAGCCGCGCCCACAAACTCGCCCACAGCCCGCTCGCCAACCTCGTGCAGCCAAAGAGGAAAGCCAGCCGCGTTATGCGCCAGTCACGGATATCTCTAAACTGCAAATTGGCCAGGAAATCAAAGTCAGAGCAGGCAAGAGCGCGATGGATGCTACCGTACTCGAAATCGCTAAAGATGGCGTACGTGTGCAGCTCTCTTCCGGTCTGGCGATGATTGTGCGCGCAGAACACTTGCAGTTCTGATACGGAGGCCAACCCAGGCATGAACAAATTCGTCAGATTAACAGCGATTGCAGGGCTGCTGTGGGCGGGTGTCAGTTACGGCGCGGAAACAGCCAACATCCGCATCGGCCAACTGCCCCAACTGCAACAGGAACCCCAGCACGCTACGGTGAGTGAGCGCGTTACCTCGCGCTTCACTCGCTCTCATTACCGCCAGTTCGCCCTTGACGCGGAGTTTTCAGGCAAGATCTTCGATCGCTACCTGAACATGCTGGACTACAACCATAACGTATTGCTGGCTTCCGACGTGGCGCAGTTCGCCGGCAAACGCAATCAGGTTGGCGAAGAGCTGAAAACCGGCAAGCTGGACACCTTCTACGCGCTGTTCAATCTGGCGCAGAAACGCCGTTTCGAGCGTTACACCTATGCGTTGTCGTTGCTGGACAAGCCGATGAACTTCACCGGCAACGGCACTATCGATCTCGACCGCAGCAAAGCGCCGTGGCCGAAAGACAAGACCGAGCTGGATAGCCTGTGGGATGCGAAAGTCACCTATGACGAGCTGAACCTCAAGCTGACTGGCAAGACCGACAAAGAAATCCGCGACACGCTGACCAAGCGTTATCAGTTCGCCATCAAGCGCCTGACGCAAAGCAACAGCGAAGACGTCTTCCAGCTGGCGATGAATGCCTTTGCGCATGAAATCGACCCACACACCAATTATCTGTCTCCGCGCAACACCGAGCAGTTCAACACCGAGATGAGCCTGTCGCTGGAAGGCATCGGCGCGGTGCTGCAGATGGATGACGACTACACCCTGATCAACTCGATGGTGCCGGGCGGCCCGGCGGCGAAGAGCAAGGCGATCACCGTAGGCGATCGCATCGTCGGCGTCGGCCAGGCCGGCAAACCGATGGTGGACGTGATCGGCTGGCGTCTGGACGACGTGGTGTCGTTGATCAAAGGGCCGAAGGGCAGCAAGGTGCGCCTGGAAGTCCTGCCGGCCGGCAAGGGCACCAAAACCCGCGTGGTCACCTTGACCCGCGAGCGCATTCGCCTGGAAGACCGCGCGGTGAAAATGACCATCAAGACCGTCGGCAAAGAGAAGGTGGCGGTGTTCGACATCCCAGGCTTCTACGTTGGTCTGACCGATGACGTGAAAGTGCAGCTGCAGAAGATGGCCAAGCAGAACGTCAAGAGCGTGATCATCGACCTGCGCACCAACGGCGGCGGCGCGCTGACCGAAGCGGTGTCGCTGTCCGGCCTGTTCATTCCGAGCGGCCCGGTGGTGCAGGTGCGCGACAACAACGGCAAAGTGCGTGAAGACGCCGACACCGACGGCGTGACCTACTACAAAGGCCCGCTGGTGGTGCTGGTCGATCGCTTCAGCGCCTCCGCCTCCGAGATCTTCGCGGCGGCGATGCAGGATTATGGCCGCGCGCTGATCGTCGGCGAACCGACCTTCGGTAAAGGCACCGTGCAGCAGTACCGTTCGCTGAACCGCATCTACGACCAGATGCTGCGCCCTGAGTGGCCGGCGCTCGGTTCGGTGCAGTACACCATTCAGAAGTTCTACCGCGTCAACGGCGGCAGCACCCAGCGCAAGGGCGTGACGCCGGACATTCTGATGCCGACCGGCGTCGATCCGGCGGAAACCGGCGAAGCGTTTGAAGACAACGCCATGCCGTGGGACAGCATCAATGCGGCGACCTACAGCAAGACCGGCGATATGACGCCGTTCGAGCCGGAACTGCTGAAAGATCACCAGCAGCGCATTGCGCAAAATCCAGAGTTCCAGTACATCGCGCAGGATATCGCGCATTACAAGGCGCTGAAGGATAAACGCAACATCGTGTCCCTCAATCTGGCGGTGCGCGAGAAAGAGAACCACGATGACGACGCGACCCGTCTGAAACGCATCAACGAGCGCCTGGAACGCGCGGGCAAGAAGCCGCTGAAATCGCTCGACGATCTGCCGAAGGATTACCAGGAACCGGATCCGTACCTGGATGAATCTGTGCATATCGCGCTGGACCTGGCTCATCTGGAAAAAGATCAGCCCGCTCAGCAGCCAACGCCGGCCAAATAAGGCCGCCTACGGCAGGATGAAAAACGCACCTTCGGGTGCGTTTTTTTATGGCGACGCGAAGGCCCGCCTCCCTGCTGGATGAAGGGAGGCGGGCTGATGCATCGCCTGACAAATTTAGGGTAAAAAAACCTCCGCCTTACGCAACAATCGTTTACAATTTGCCAAATCCCGGTCGCGCGCCGTTTTTGTAAAGTTTCGTATTTTTAGTAGGTTAATGACGCGCGACTCTTGAAACTGTGACGAATGCCCATACGATCTAGGGTATCTTAGACAGCGTTTTGTTAACATTTATGAGGAAGTAAACATTTTATGATGCGTATAGCTCTGTTCCTGCTCACCAACCTGGCGGTGATGTTGGTTTTCGGGCTGGTGCTCAGCCTGACAGGAATCCAATCCAGTAGCGTTCAGGGCCTGATGATCATGGCCGGTCTGTTCGGCTTCGGCGGCGCTTTCGTGTCGTTGCTGATGTCCAAGTGGATGGCGCTGCGCTCCGTCGGCGGGGAAGTGATTGAACAACCGCGTAACGAAACCGAAAACTGGCTGCTGGAAACGGTACGCCGTCAGTCGCAGCAGGCGGGCATCGCCATGCCGCAGGTCGCTATCTACCACGCGCCGGACATCAACGCCTTTGCTACCGGCGCACGCCGCGACGCCTCGCTGGTCGCCGTCAGCACCGGCCTGCTGCAGAGCATGAGCCGCGACGAAGCGGAAGCGGTCATCGCGCACGAAATCAGCCACGTCGCCAACGGCGATATGGTGACCATGACTCTGATTCAGGGCATCGTGAACACCTTCGTCATCTTCATTTCACGCCTGATCGCGCAGGTCGCCGCCGGTTTCCTCGGCAACCGCGACGGTGATGGCGAAGGGGAAGGCAACGGCAACCCGATGATTTACTTCGCGGTGTCGATGGTGCTGGAACTGGTGTTCGGCATCCTGGCGAGCATCATCACCATGTGGTTCTCGCGTCACCGCGAGTTCTATGCCGACGCCGGCTCCGCCAAACTGGTGGGCCGCGAGAAGATGATCGCCGCCTTGCAGCGTCTGAAAACCAGCTATGAACCGCAGGAAGCGGGCAGCATGATGGCGTTCTGCATCAACGGCAAATCCAAGTCGTTCAGCGAGCTGTTCATGTCGCATCCGCCGCTCGACAAGCGTATCGAAGCGCTGCGTTCCGGCCAGTACCTGAAATAATCGGCTGAATGAAAGGAAAACCCCGGCTTGCCGGGGTTTTTTTATGGCATACCTGAACCGCTTGGTCAGCGGCGGTGACGGATTCAACAATGAAATTCGGCAATGAATGAGGTAAAGCGCCTCACCAAAGTCTACGGGCGTTAATGCTGCGCAGCAGCGTCCGAAGTCCCTGAAGCCCACCTGCAAATAGCGTCTTTCTGCCTCTCAGCCTGGGCAGGTGCGGTGCCCGTTCTCCCGGTGAGTGGGTAAGCCGCATCGTGCTCGGTTACGGCCGGCTGTTTGGCTTTGGAGGCGCATGTTATATGCTTTGGCGCTATGACATTTGTCCCTGAGGCCCTATGAAAATCAACCATCTTCCCTTACTCAACGGTGATGAGGTGCCGGCGCGCCTGGCCGAATTGGCTGGCGGTGTCGCCGATGCGGTTGCGGAATTGTTCAACCGGTATGATGACGATGCTGAACAGCCGGTTATTCGCTGGCATTCGGGCGATCTTCACCTCCCGGCATTTTTCCCCGATGAGCACGACAGCCACGAGTACGATTACCTGATCGTGGACGGCGATGTGATCGTGGAAGGATGCCTGGCGGTGTCACCGCAGCGCGAGGACAGCGGCATTGTCGTGCTGGGTCGGCTGCAGGCGGATACGCTGATTTGCTGGGGCGGACTGGTCGTGCGTGATGATGTCCGCATACGCCATGCCTATTGCAGCTCAGGAAACGACGGCGCATTCGTGGTGGGGGGAGACCTGACCGCGCTCACTCTGGTAGAGACGGGGGAGTTTATCCATGTCCATGGCGATCTCGACGCGCGGTGTCTCGCTTCGTTGCAGAACTTCGTTCAGGTTGACGGAGACACGCGCTGTGATTGCCGCATCGACAGCGCGCAGGCCGAAGATCTGATAAAGCGGATGTTCGCCCCTGGCTTACTGAAGGGCTTCGAGGGGGTGGATAACGACGGCCAACGCATTGTTGGCTGGTATCCGGATGACGACGCCTATTTAGCGTGTCTACGACAAGGCCGCAGCCCTTTGAGGAGCGGCGACTGACGCCAGGCCTGCATCGCACTCGACGCGGCCCGGCTCAGGCAGGCCGCGTCGGTTTTAAAATCGATTGGGTTTCGGCTCTTTCAATGTCCTCTATTTCGCCTCGCGGCGGGGCTGCGCCGTTTGCGCGGTCGATTGGGTGATGCGCAGGCCGCTGACCGCCGCCGCCAGGGTAGCGAACACGCCTGCCAGGATCAGCGAAGCGTGGGTGCCGGAGGTAGGGAACAGGTTGAACATCAGCGCCACCAGTGCGGCCCCCGAGGTTTGCCCCAGCAGGCGGGCGGTGCCCAGCATGCCGCTGGCGCCGCCGCTGCGGTTGCGCGGCGCGGCGGAGATGATGGTGTGGTTGTTGGGCGACTGGAACAGGCCGAAGCCGGCGCCGCACAGCACCATGCGCCAGATGATGTCCATATTCGACGGCGCCGCCGGCAGCAGCGCCAGCGAAAACAGCCCGAGCGCGAACACCGCCAGCCCAATGCAGCCCAGCAGGCCGGCGTGCACGCGCTCCACCAGCCGACCGGCGATCGGCGCCATCACCACGATCGCCAGCGGCCACGGCGTCAGCAGCAGCCCGGTCGCCACCTCGTCGCGGCCCAACGCGGTTTGCAGGAAGAACGGCAACGACACCATCGCCAGCATTTGCGCGGCGAACGAACAGATTGAGGTGCCCATCGACAGGGCGAAGATCGGGATGCGCAGCAGGTCGACGGGCAGCAGAGGGAATTCCTGGCGCAACTGACGGCGCACGAACACCGCGCCAATCGCCAGCAGTGCGGCGATTTCGCTGAAGATCAGCGTCAGGCTCTGGCCCTGGGCGAAGCCGCTGATGGCGGTGATCAGCAGGCCGAAGGTCAGCGCGTTCAGCACCGCGCTGGTGGGATCGAAACGGCGGTTATCGCTTTTTTGGCCGTTGGCCGGCAGGAATTTCATCCCCAGCAGCAGCGCGACGATGCCGATCGGCAGGTTGATGGCGAACAGCCACTGCCAGGACGCGACCGACAGGATAGCGGCCGCCACCGTCGGCCCGGCCGCCGAGGAGCAGGCGACAATCAGCGAGTTGATGCCCATGCCGCGGCCGAGAAAACGCTGCGGGTAGATGATGCGGATCAGCGCGGTGTTGACGCTCATGATGGCGGCGGCGCCAAAGCCTTGCAGCACGCGGGCGATGGTCAGGGTGAGCAGCGAGTCGGACAGTGCGCAGAACAGTGAGGTGATGCTGAACACCAGCAATCCGGCCTGATAGATGCGGCGATAGCCGACCAGATCGCCGAGCGACGCCAGCGACAGCAGAGACACGGTGATCGCCAGTTGATAGGCGTTGACCACCCAGATGGAGCTGGCCGGGCTGGCGTTGAGATCGCGCGCGATGGTGGGCAGCGCCACGTTGGCTATCGCGCCGTCGAGCACGGATACGGTAATGCCGAGGGCGATGGCGAGGATCGCCCCATAGCGTTGCGGGACGGGGAGGCCGTCGGAACAAGGACGCATGTTGGTCTCAGCGGTATTTATTCAGGGGAGTATTATCATGCTAATCATATTCGCCCGTGATTGCATGCCCCTTGTCCGCTTAATTGTAAACGGCGGTGAGCGGGCCAACGGTTATCCATTTGGCTTCAATTGCTTAGCGTTCAGCCGCGTTGCGCGCTGCGATCTGTTCCGATTATACTGAAACCCTTGTTTAAATTTCCTGAAACAAAACCGTTAAGTAGGGTATGCACCATGGCTAACGCAGATTCAGACAAGCAACCGGATGCCGTCTCATCCGTGATGAAAGTGTTCGGCATTCTGCAGGCGCTTGGCGATGAGCGCGAGATTGGCATTACCGAACTGTCCCAACGGGTGATGATGTCTAAAAGCACCGTCTACCGTTTTCTGCAGACCATGAAAGCGCTGGGCTACGTTTCGCAGGAGGGCGAGACAGAAAAGTATGCGCTGACGCTCAAGCTGTTCGAACTGGGCGCCAAATCGTTGGAGAACGTCGATCTGATCCGCAGCGCCGACGTGCAGATGCGTGAACTGTCGAACCGCACCCGCGAAACCATCCACCTCGGCGCTCTGGATGAGGACGGTATCGTCTATATCCACAAGATCGACGCGATGTACAACCTGCGCATGTATTCGCGCATCGGTCGCCGTAACCCGCTGCACAGCACCGCCATCGGTAAAGTGCTGCTGGCCTGGCGCGATCGGGATGAGGTGGCGCAGATCCTGTCGCAGATTGAATTTACCCGCAGCACCGAGCATACCTTGGCCAGCGCCGCCGAACTGTTGCCGGTGCTGGATCGGGTACGAGCGCAGGGATTCGGCGAAGATGCCGAAGAGCAGGAGGCGGGGATCCGCTGCATCGCCGTACCGGTCTTCGATCGGTTCGGGGTGGCGATCGCCGGGCTGAGCATCTCTTTCCCGACGCTGCGTTTTTCCGACGCGGCGCGGGAGGAGTATGTGGCGTTGCTGCACGTCGCCGCCCGACGCATTTCCGAGCTGCAGGGCTATCACGACTACCCGTTCTGACCTGCGTTTCGATGAGCAAGGCGCCGCCATGGCAGCGCCTTGTTGCTATTTTGCGCCCGGCGTCAGCCGCTGCGCAATCCGCTCCAGCACCAACATCAGCAACAGCGTGGCCGCCACCAGGATCATGGTCAGCGTCGCGCCGTTGGCGATGCTGCCGCGATCGGTCAGGCTGAAGATCGTGACCGGCAGCGTCGCCCAACTCGGCGGGTAGATCATCATAGTCGCGCCCAGTTCCCCCATCGACAGCGACAGGCTGAGCGCGAAGGCAGAGATCATGTAGGGGGCGATCATCGGCAGGGTGACGTGGCGCAGGCGGAACAGCGGCGAAGCGCCCAGGCTGGCGGCGACGTTCTCGTAGTCGCCAGGCAGCCGGGTCAACCCGGCCATCACGTTGCCGAAGGCAAAGGCGGAAATCAGCACGAAGTGAGCGGCGGGCACGATCAGGAAGGTGCCGTTCATCTGCAGCGGCCCCTGGCTGAACGCCACCAGCATCCCCAAACCGATAGAGACCGAAGGCACCGCGCTGGGAATGAAAAACAGCGTGCCCAGCAGCCGTCGGCCGCGTTCAGGCGCGTGGCGCAGCGCCAGCGCCGCCCAGGTGCCGCACAACAGCGCGAACAGGCTGGCGCTGAAACCGATAGCCAGACTGGCGACCAGCGCGTCCCAGGAGGCGCCGCTGAACGCCTGGCGGAAGTGGTTGAGGGTGAAACCGCTCGGCAGCACGCCGTTCCACTGTTCACTGAGGCTGGACATCAGGATCACCGCCAGCGGCAGGCAGAAGAACAGGGCGAACAGCGAGATCGTCAACGTGCAGGTCAGGGTGCGTCCGGTGCGGGACCATATCAACATCGTCAGTTCCTCAGCCCGGCGCGCGCCGCGGCGTAGCGGTAAAGGGAGAACAGCCCGAGCGACAGCGCGATATTCACGACGGCGATCGTGCAGGCGACGGCGTAATCCGACTCCAGAATCGCTTTGGTGTAGACCATCATCGGCAGCGTGGTGACGCCCTTGGCGCCTATAAACAGCACGATGCCGAACTCATTGGTGGTCAACAGCAGGCACAGGCTGCCACCGGCCAGCAAGGCCGGCAGCGCGGCCGGTAAAATCACCTGGCGTACCACGCGCCCCGGCCGGGCGCCGAGAATGCTGGCGGCCTCGAGCTGGCTGCGATCGATCTGCGACAATGCCGCCATCAGCGGGCGCATCACCAGCGGCATAAACACGGTGATTTCCGCCAGGATCACCCCCCAGATGGAGTAAAGAAAGTCCACCGGCGGCAGGGTGAAACCGAAGGCCGTCATCAGCGTGCCGTTCAGCAGACCGGCGGAGCCGTAGATAAAGGTGAAGGCCAGCGTGATCAGGAAGGTCGGCATGGCGATAAAGGTATCGATCACCCGGGCGATCAGTCGGCTGCCGGGGAACGGCGTGAACACCAGCAGCAGCGACAGCAGGGTGCCGAGCACCAGGCAGCCCAGCGTCGCCAGCAGCGCAATCTGCAGCGTGTTGAGCAGAGCGCTGACAAAGCGCCGGGATTCGAACACCTGTTGCAGCGCGGCGGCGCTGAATAGCCCCTGATCGTCGGTAAACGCCTGTTTGACGATCAGCGCCAACGGGTAGAAAAACAGCGTCGCCAGCACCAGCAGCGGCAGCAGGATCCACAGACTGCGCGGGAAACGCAGCCGCAGGGCCGGGCGAATAAGCGTAGAGTCGGTCATGTCAGTCCTCGATCAGTACCGCATCGTCGGGGGCGAAATAGAGCGGCACGCGCTCGCCGATCTGCGGCATCCGGCTGCGATGGGTGGTAACCACGCGCAGCGAATGGCCTTGTACCTCGAACTGCAGGTGCGTCAGCTCCCCCTGCCAATGAATATCGCGCAGCGTGCCGATGAGGCAGTTGCTGCGCTGGGCGTCGGCATCAAGCGCAATATGCTGCGGCCGGATGCACAGCAGCTTGTCGAAGCCGCGTTGTGCGCCGTAGGTGAAACAACCGATCACTTTGCCGGCGCAGCTGACGGTGGTCATGCCTTGCTGCGCGGTAGTCTCAAGGGCGGTGGCCGGCAGCAGATTGGCGCGGCCGAGAAACTCGGCGGCGAAGCGGTTCGTCGGATGGTGGTACAACGCGCGGGTTTCACCGTGGGCGATCAGGTGGCCGTCGCGCATGATGCCGATCTTGTCCGCCAGCGTCAGCGCTTCCCCCTGATCGTGGGTGACGTACAGGATGGTCAGATCCGGCAGCTCGCGGTGCAGGCGGGCGATCTCTTCCACCATGCTGTGACGGATTTGCGCGTCCAGCGCCGACAGCGGCTCATCCAGCAGCAAGACTTTAGGACGCACCGCGATGGCGCGGGCGATCGCCACCCTCTGCTGTTGGCCGCCGGAAAGCTGGCTGGGATAGCGCTTGGCGTAGGCGGACATGCCGACGATGGCCAACGCTTCTTCGACGCGCTCGGCGGTCAGGCCGCGCGGCTTGCCTTGCGCGCGCAGGCCGAACGCCACATTGTCCTCGACGCGCATATGCGGAAACAGCGCGTAGTTCTGTACCACCATGCCCAGGCCGCGCTCATAGGGCGGCACGTCGGTGACATCGATGTCACCGATGGCGATGCGTCCGGCGGAGGGCTGCACGAATCCGGCGATCGCCCGCAGCACGGTGGTTTTGCCCGAGCCGGAGGGGCCGATCAGCGCCAGCACTTCGCCGGGGGCGATGGTGAGCGTCAGGGGTTTCAGCACCTCGGTGCCGCGATACGACACGCTGACGCGGTTGAGCTGAATGCCCGACGGCCCGGCGATGTCGAGGCTGCTATCCCGCGCCTCGGCGCGGGAAGAGAGGGGAGAAGGCATCGTCAGCGTCATTCGGTCACCTGGCGCCAGCGGGAGATATCGGCGGACAGGCTGCTCACCACCTGGTTCCAGTCCGGCGCCCAGATGTCCACGCCTTTCAGCGCCGCCTGCGACTGCTTGAAGTTATCGTCGGTCGGGGTGACGTCCTTGCGCACCGGCATACCGTAGGAAATGGCGCTGACGCTGCTCTGCGCTTCTTTGCTCAGCAGGAAGTCGATCAGTTTTTTGCCGTTGGCGCTTTGCGGCGCGCCTTGCACCAGGCCGATGTAGTAAGGCAGCACCAGCGTGCTGCGTTTGCCGTCCGGCCCGGCCGGCCAGAACACCTTCACGTTCGGGTTGCTGCGCATCTGCGCCAGATTCATCTGCAGATCGCCGTTGGCCACCAGCAACTCGCCTTTATTGACCAGCGCGGTCAGCTTGCCGGTGGAGGCCGAAGGGCCGACGTTGTTGCTTTGCAGCTTGCCGAGGTAGTCGAAACCGGCATCTTTGCTGCCGAAGCTGTGAAACGCCTGCAGCATCACCGCGGTGCCGTCACCCGCCTGACCCGGCGTGGAGTACTGCAGCTTATTGCGGAATTGCGCGTCCAGCAGTTGTTGATAGCTGGCGGGCGCCTGCGGCAGCAGTTTGGCGTTATAGATGAAGCTCAGGTAGTTATTCACCAGCGGCACGAACTGCGGCTGGGCGTCGGCGATCTGCGCCGCATCCTGCGGGGTGAAATCCTGCAGCAGTTTTTCCGCGCCGGCGCGCTGGATGAACGGCGGCAGCGTCACCAGCACGTCGGCCTGCGGGTTGCTGCGCTCCTTCGACAGGCGTTCCACGATGGCGCCGGAGCCGCCTTCGACGTACTGCACCTTGACGCCGGTCGCCTGGGTGAAGGCGTCGAACTGGGTTTGATACCAGCTGTGATCGCCGTCGTGCAGACCATCGGCGGAGTAGACGGTCACCACCGCGTCGGCGGCCCAGGCCGGCGCGGCGCCGAGTGCGATGGCGGTCATCACGACCAGACGAGAGAATTTCATAGCTTCAGCCTCACTGTGCGGGTTTATGCGAAACTGGTATACACCAGATATGCGGCCAAGCTAATCGGCAAATATGACAAACAAATGAAAGCGGCAAAATATAGTTGCCGGAGACGGGGATTAGGCGTGGGAGAGAAAGGCGGAGCGGCAGGCGCAGCCCCGTCATGCAGGGGGTTAAAGCGTATCGACTTCGATGCGCAGGCTGTCGTGGCGCCAGTATTCGATATCGAAATCGAGAATGCGGCCGTGCTGATCGTAATTCAACCGGCGCAGCAGCAACGCGGGCAGGCCGACCATGGCGCCGAGCGCGTTGGCGGCGCGATAAGGCAGGGCGGTCGGGTAGAACGACAGGTGCATGTTGCTGTAAATCAAATCGTAATGCTGTTGATAAACCTCGGTCAGGCTGCCGTTGAGATCGTGACTGAGCAGTGCCGGCACCCGCTGCGGCAGGCAGTGGTTCTCGCAATAGCAGATGGCGCGGCCGTCGGCATACCGCACGCGGCGCAGCAGATACACCTGATCGAACGGTTCGAGCGCCAGCGACTGCATCACGTCGAGCGGCACCGTGGTTTTTTCGCCGGACAGCAGTGCGGTGCGCGGCGTGCGCCCTTGCTCCTGACAGAGACGGTGGAAGTTGGTGTTCTGCGTCGGATCCAGCCACAGCCGTTCCGGCGTGACGAACCAGCCGCGGCGATCGGCGCGGTAGATGGCGCCGGTGGCTTCCAATTGCGCCAGGCTTTCGCGAATGGTGACGCGGGTGGTGGAGAAGATGGCGCACAGCTCGCGCTCCGAAGGCAGCTTATCGCCGGCCTGTAGCGCGCCGCGGGTGATGCGCGCCTGAAGCTGATCCTTGATCTGCAGGTAGTGAGGCATATCGCCCTGATGTTCTTTCATTTCGTCTCGCTATGGCATCGGCCCGACATTCCGGCACGCGCTTATTATACATAGCCAGATGAATTTTTTGTTTCACCGCGCTTTGTCGTTTGACCGGGGCAGGAATTTGCCGCCACAATGCCCGCAATCTGGTATAGACCAATAGGTGAATAACATGTCCGATCGTAACTACCTGCTGTTGACCCCCGGCCCGTTGACCACGTCGAAAACGGTGAAAGAGGCGATGCTGTATGACAGCTGCACCTGGGATGAAGATTACAACCTCGGCGTGGTGCAGCGCATTCGCCAACGGTTGGTGGCGCTGGCGACGCCGTCCGCCGGTTATACCTCGGTGCTGCTGCAAGGCAGCGGCAGCTTCGCGGTAGAGGGCGTGCTGGGCACGGTCATCGGCCCGCAGGACAAGCTGCTGATCGTCAACAACGGCGCCTACGGGGCGCGGATGATCGAAATGGCGCGGCTGATGGATATCGACCACCACGCTTTCGACTGCGGTGAGGTGAATGAACCGGATGTGACGGCGATGGAGGCGGTGCTGAAAAGCGATGCGCGCATCAGCCATATCGCCATGGTGCACTGTGAAACCACCACCGGCATGCTCAACCCGCTGCAGAAGGTTGCCGGTCTGGCGGCGCGCAACGGCAAGACCTTTATCGTCGACGCCATGAGCAGCTTCGGCGGCATTCCGTTGGATGTGGACGCGCTGGGCATCGATTTTCTGATCAGCTCCGCCAACAAATGCATTCAAGGCGTGCCGGGCTTCGCTTTTGTCATCGCCCGCCGCAGCGAGCTGGAGAAATGCGCCGGCCGTTCACGCTCGCTGTCGCTGGATCTGTATGCCCAGTGGCGTTGTATGGAGGATCAGGCCGGCAAATGGCGCTTTACGTCGCCGACCCACACCGTGCTGGCCTTCGCGCAGGCGCTGAAAGAGCTGGAACAAGAGGGCGGCATTGCCGCGCGCCACCACCGCTATCAGACTAATCAGCGTCGGCTGGTGGCGGGCATGCGCGAGCTGGGCTTTGAAACCCTGCTGGACGATGCGCTGCATTCGCCGATCATCACCGCGTTCTATTCGCCGAAGGCCGACACTTACCGCTTCGCCGAGTTTTATCAGCGCCTGAAGCAGCAAGGTTTCGTGATTTATCCCGGCAAAGTGTCGCAGAGCGACTGCTTCCGCATCGGCAACATCGGGGAAATTTATCCGCAGGATATCGAACGTTTGCTGGCGGCCGTCGGGCAGGCGATGTACTGGAATCAATAAGGATTGACCATGAAACAGATCAACGCAGTGATCCTCGACTGGGCCGGCACCACGGTGGACTTTGGCTCCTTTGCGCCGACGCAGATTTTCGTCGAGGCGTTCAAACACACCTTCGATATCGATATTAGCCTGGCGGAAGCGCGCATTCCGATGGGCCTCGGCAAATGGCAGCACATCGAGGCGCTAGGCAAACTGCCGGCGGTCGACGCGCGTTGGCGACAGAAGCTGGGCCGCTCGATGAGCCATCAAGACATCGACGCGCTTTATCAGGCGTTTATGCCGCTGCAAATCGCCAAAGTGATCGACTTCGCCGATCCCATTGAGGGCGTGCCGCAGGTGATTGCCGGGCTGCGCGAACAGGGCATTAAAATCGGCTCCTGCTCCGGTTATCCGCGCGCGGTGATGGAGGTGCTGGCGCCGGCCGCCGCGCAGCGCGGTTACGCGCCGGATTACTGGGTCGCCACTGACGATCTCGCGGCCGGCGGGCGGCCGGGGCCGTGGATGGCGTTGCAGAACGTCATCGTGCTGGGCATCGATGCGGTGGCGCACTGCGTGAAGGTGGATGACGCGGTGCCGGGCATTGCCGAAGGGCTGAACGCCGGGATGTGGAGCGTCGGGCTGGCGCTGTCCGGCAACGAGTTCGGCGCTACCTGGTCGGAGTACCGTCAAATGGCGGCGGGGGAAATAGCGCAGCGCCGCACGGCGGCCGTCGATAAGCTGTACGCGGCGGGCGCGCATTATGTGATAGACACGCTGGCGCAATTACCGGATGTGATCGCCGATATCAACCGGCGGCTGGCGAACGGCGAGCGGCCGTAACGACCGAAAGCGGGGCATAAAAAAACCGGGGATAATCCCCGGTTTTTTTGTTCTGAGACGGCGTTAGCGGTGAGCCAGTTCGACTTCGTCTTCGCTGTCCATCACGGCTTTGTCGGTTTGCTTCATCAGCTGGCTGGTGATGGTGCCTGCCGCCATGGAGCCGTTGACATTCAGCGCGGTGCGGCCCATGTCGATCAACGGTTCGACCGAGATCAGCAGCGCGACCAGCGTCACCGGCAGGCCCATCGCCGGCAGCACGATCAGCGCGGCGAAGGTGGCGCCGCCGCCCACGCCCGCCACACCGGCGGAGCTGATGGTGACGATGCCGACCAGGGTGGCGATCCACACCGGATCCAGCGGGTTGATGCCGACGGTCGGCGCAACCATCACCGCCAGCATCGCCGGGTAGAGGCCCGCACAGCCATTCTGGCCAATGGTGGCGCCGAACGACGCCGAGAAGCTGGCGATGGATTCCGGCACGCCCAGACGACGGGTCTGCGCTTCCACGTTCAATGGAATGCTGGCGGCGCTGGAGCGGCTGGTGAAGGCGAAGGTGATCACCGGCCACACCTTGCGGAAGAACTTCATCGGGTTCACGCCGGTGAAGGCCAGCAGGATGGCATGTACCACGAACATGATGGCCAGGCCGATGTAGGAGGCCACCACGAAGCTGCCGAGCTTGACGATGTCGTGAATGTTGGAACCGGCGACCACTTTGGTCATCAGCGCCAGCACGCCATACGGCGTCAGCTTCATGACCAGACGCACCAGCTTCATCACCCAGGCCTGCAGGGTGTCGATAGCCACCAACACGCGCTCGCCTTTCGGCTTGTCGTCTTTCAGCAGCTGCAGCGACGCCACGCCGAGGAAGGTGGCGAAAATCACCACGCTAATGATCGACGTCGGGCTGGCGCCGGTCAGATCGGCGAACGGGTTTTTCGGGATGAACGACAGCACCATCTGCGGCACGGTCAGGTCGGCCAGTTTGCCCACGTAGTTGGTCTGGATCGCCGTCAGGCGCGCGCTTTCCTGCGCGCCCTGCACCAGGCCTTCGGCGGTCAGGCCGAACAGGTTGGTGACCAGCACGCCCACCAGCGCGGAGATCAGCGTGGTGAACAGCAGCGTGCCGATAGTCAGTACGCTGATTTTGCCCAGAGAAGAGGCGTTATGCAGCTTGGCCACCGCGCTCAGGATCGAGGCGAACACCAGCGGCATGACGATCATTTGCAGCAGTTGCACATAGCCGTTGCCGACGATGTTGAACCAGCTGATGGATTCTTTCAGTACCGGGTTGTCGGAGCCGTACACCAGCTGCAGGCCCAGACCGAACACCACGCCGACCACCAGGCCGACCAGCACTTTTTTCGCCAGGCTCCATTGCTTGTGGCGGGTTTGCGCCAGCAGCAAAAGGAGCGCGACAAACACCAGCACGTTAATCACGAGCGGAAGATTCATCCCCAATGTCTCCAATAATCTTTCTTATAAAAACGACAACGCATCACGTATGTCGCGATGTAAATATCGTAACAGTTTGCCGAGTGGCCCACTTATATCCAAATGGAATTTGATATAGCTTTTTGTGTGTTTTTGTTCGTTTTATATACATCAAGGTGATGGGTTAAGCGTTTTTTTGTGATCAGAGTCTGATATTTCTGATTTGCTCGACATAGGATTGCACCGGCAGGGTGAAATCACCTTGCCAGCAGATGGCAAACGCCACCAGGCACAGACACAGCACCCGCTCCAGCTGGTTGCCTTTTTGCGAGTTGAGCAGCGGCAGGCGAAAACGCCAGCGGCATGGCCACAGCAGCGGCACGCCGGCGGGGGTGAGCATATCGGCCAGCAGATGGCTGAAGTAACCGATGATCATGGCGTGCAGCGCGTCGGCAGGGATCGGCCAGCTGCGCGGCACGTCCAGCTGGAACAGCGCCATGCCGCCGGCGATCGCCAGCAGGCTGTGGGTGAAACCGCGGTGGCCGAAGGCGCGGGCGATGGGCAAGGCGATCCAGCGCAGGCGCTGGCCCAGCACCGACTTGGGGTGATCGATGTCCGGCAGCAGCGAGGTCAGCAGCGCGGCGGGTATGATGTGCCACCAGTCGCCGGTAGCCAGCTCTGGCGTCACTTCCGCCTTCTTGGCGAAGATCGCGCAAGCGACAGAGAATATAAGGTGTCCTTCCGCGGTCATGCTGTTGCGATTCCGGCTGGTAAACTGTTAATTTATCCAGTATATGGGAAAATTCCCAGTAGTGGAAGCAGTTACCCTGTAACCAATTGTTTATTTTTCCCTGTTTTACAACGGCTTGTTACGGCAATGCGTAACAAATCATCGATTTTGACGGGCGAGAATAAAAAGCGGGCAATGGGTGATGCATTAAGATGAGAAAAAAGGACGGTGGCTTGGCGTGTGGCGGGAGGAAGCGGCGGCCCTGAACAGCGCTGCGTGGCAGTGACAACGCTCCGCGGACCGTCGCTTTCCTGCCGCCCAGCATAATAATAACAACATGCTAATTCAATAATAATGAAACGCTGTTTTGTTTATTTTGCGGTACGGATCCCTTTTATAACGCAGAGCGGCAAAAGCAGGGCGCCGGCGGCCGGCGCCGCTGGTCAGGCAAAGTGAGCGGCAGTGAGCTGTTCCAGGGTCTCCAGCTTGTGGTCTGCCAGCGCCCAGCGCGGATCGTGACGGTATTCGGCCGCCGGGATGACGATGGAACGCATGCGCGCGGCCTTGGTGGCGATCATGCCGTTAAAGGAGTCTTCCAGCGTGATACAGCGCAGCGGATCGCTGCCCAGGCGTTCGGCGGCGATCAGGTAGACCTCCGGGTGCGGCTTGCTGTATGGCAGGTATTCGGCGGAAACCAGCTGATCGAAGTAACCTTCAAGATCGAACATCTTCAGCACCTGCCGTTGCATGTGCAGCGGCGAGGCGGAGGCGAGGCCGATGTTCAGCCCCTGACTGCGGCACAGCTCCAGCGCCTGCTGGACGCCCGGCAGCAGCGGGCGCGTCTCGTGCACCAGCTCGATGGCGCGCTCGATAATCCGCGCCGACACCTCATCGAGCGAAACCCCTTGCCACGGCATCGCCTGGTACCACATCTTCACCACCAGATCGATGCGCAGCCCCAGCGTGTCCGGCAGCTTGTGACGATCGGACAGATCCAAACCCAGCGCACCGAAGATATCCAGCTCGGCCTGCAGCCACAGCGGTTCCGAGTCGATCAACAAGCCGTCCATATCAAAAATTGCGGTTTCAATGCGTTGCGAATAAGCCATTAGCGGTTAACTCCTGTCGGCGCGGGTGGGTGAATGTGCCGACACTCTATCATCGCCGGCGGCGAGACTAAAATCTTTGCCTGCGCGTGTGGCTTTTGCCAAAGCGAAGGATAGTCCACATTTCGCGCAGCTTTAGCCACCAACGTTGGTGCTGGCGCTCGGTAACCTGTTGCAACATGCGCGCATAGTCCAGCACCAAGCCTGGCGTCCAGGTCATGCTTTCGCCACGGCTGCGCAGTACCGCCAGCATCCACAGGTTGGGATCCAGCACCAGCAGCAGAAAACGGCGCCACAGATGTTTATCGCCCAGCACGCCTTCCAACGCGCTGTCGAGCGCGCCGATGACCGTGGTGGAGCAGTTGCGCCGAGTCAGGTTGTAGGTGGCGTCCTGCCGATAACGCAGCCAGAATGCGCGCAGCGCCGCCGGGTTATAGCGGTAGAATTGAATTTTCTTGTCCGGTGGGCACCAGGCGGCGATCTCGCCCGGCAGGTCGGGCAGGAAACGCCCGTCGACGTTGTTCTGTTCGCCGGCATGCAACAACTGGCGGAAATCCTGAACGGAATGGCTGATGTCGTTGAGCGGGTAGTGGCTGATATATACATCCGGCGCGAGCGCCAGAGCGGCGTGACCGGTGGAGATATTGCCGCCGCCGTCGACCGCCGCGATGTATCGGTCGACGATGTAACGCCGGCGCGGATCTTTAGCCGCACCAATCGGTGTCCAGACATACACCGTGAGCGGCGCAGTCTCATCCTCCGGGGGCGGTGGCTGCCGCGCGGGGTGCTGATTCAGAGAGAAGCTTGTCAGTCTGCGGGCGATACGCAATAAGGCCCAGCCGGAAAGCACCATCATCACGCCGAGGCAAAAGGGCACCGTCATCCGATGCGGCGCTGGCCAGCCGACAAAAATCATCAATGAAAGCAGGATCTCGCCGCCGCCCGCCAGCGCCACGCCTTTCCATCGACTGTGTTGAATCACCGTGGAGGAGGCGATGCGCACGGCGCCGTCAAGCAGCAGCGCGCTGCCAAACACCACGGTGGCGACGATGTTATCGTCTGCGGGCACGTCCAACGTTAAAAAGGCCATAAACACGAAGCCCAGCCCCTTCAGCAGCACCGGCCTGCTGGCCGAAGAGCCGATCACCAGCGCGGCGGATATCGCCACCAGTCCCTCCAGCGCCAGGATGATCGCCAGCGCATCCAGCGCCAGCATGGACCGGCCATCCTGCAGTATGTCGAACAGCATCAGCGCCCCTGCGGCTATCCACAGCCAACCGAACAGCACCAGCAGGCGGCGCTGGCCGTGCAGCGCCTGCGCGCCCAGCAATAAGATAATCAGTCGAATCATGGCGGCCTCTGCCCGAATGGATAACGTTATCTCTTCAATGATAGTGCCCGGATATCGTTAAGCAGTTGATTTTGTCGAATTCGGCTAAGCTTGTAGCACAGCGGGAATGAAGAAAACGGTGGGCGAGTTTCGCCAACTGCAGGTAGACTTAGCCGATTCGGTTACGTCGCTAACAAGGGGAACACATGACGTATCAACAGGCCGGGCGTATCGCCATTTTGAAACGCATTCTCGGATGGGTGGTTTTTATCCCGGCGTTGCTGTCGACGCTGATTTCCGTGCTGGGCTTTATCTATCAGCACAGTGAAAAAACCAAAGGCATCAACGCAGTGATGCTGGATTTTGTCCACGTGATGGTGGATATGGTGCGATTCAATACGCCGTTCCTGAACCTTTTCTGGTACAACTCGCCGGTGCCTGACGTGGATAAAAGCCTGTTCAGCGGCGCCAATTTGATGTTCATCATCATCTATATATTGATCTTCGTCGGGCTGGCCTTGCAGGCTTCCGGCGCGCGCATGTCACGTCAGGTCAAGTTCATTCGCGAAGGGCTGGAAGATCAGATGATCCTGGAGCAGGCCAAGGGCAGCGAAGGGCACACGCGCCAGCAGTTGGAGGAGCGTATCACGCTGCCGCACCACACCATCTTCCTGCAGTACTTCCCGCTGTACATCCTGCCGATCGTGATTGCGGTGATCGCCTGGTTCGTGATCCGCTTGTTAGGGCAATTGGCCGGCGCGGCCTGAGCCATCAACGGGGCGCCGCTCGGCGCCCCGGAACGTTATGACGCCTCCGGCTGCAACAGCGCCTCCACCGCGCGTTGTGCCGCCACCAGATGCTGGCCGCCGAACAGGTTGCTGCGGTTGAGCAGATAGTACAGCTGATAAAGCGGCTGGCGCTCGATAAACCCGGCCCCCAGCGGCCACACGCTCTGATAGCCGTCGTAGATCTGCGGCGGCAGCTCCGGATACAGCGGCAGCATCGCCAAATCGCACTCTCGATCGCCCCAGTAACTGGCCGGGTCGAACAGAATCGGCCCGTGGGCGGTCATCGCGCAGTTGCCCGGCCACAGGTTGCCGTGCAACAGGGACGGTTGCGGCTGGTGGTGCTGCAAGCGCAGATACACCCGATCGACAATGTCGTCGATATCGCCGAAGGTCATGCCTTTCTCCGCGGCCAGCTGCAGCTGCCAGCCGATGCGCTGCTCGGCGAAGAATTCCGACCAGCGGCGCTGCCAGGCGTTGGGTTGCGGGGTGGTGGTCAGATCGCTGTCGAAGTCGAGACCGAACTGCGGTTGCTCGCTCCACTGGTGCAAATGCGCCAGCTGCTGGCCCAGGCAGTAGGCGCCGTGAGCATCGAGGGGTTTCAGCTGCTGATACTCCAGCAGCAGGAAGCTGTAGTCGCGATCGCTGCCGACGCCGTACACTTCCGGCACCCGCACGCTTTTGCTGCGCGCCAGCAACGCCAGTTGATCGGCTTCGGCGGTGAATATCGGCAGTTGTTCCCGGGCGTCGCATTTCACGAACACCTCGTTATCACCGTAACTCACGCGCCACGCCGGGTGAATGTCGCCCCCGGGCAGTTCAATCCTTTCGCGTATCTCTGCGCTGCCAAGATGTTCACTTAACAGACGGCTAACGGCTTGCCACATGGTATCTCCCCCTCTGTGCTGCCTGATAATTCATTAGGTTAGCGTCTTTCCCGTGGTGAAAACACGACGCGGCGCACAGCCGGCGTCAAAGGCGGCGATTTTTTCAACGGCTCGCCAGCTCAAAGTATATACCCTATTGATTAATTTAAGCGCAATACCGGTTGCAACTTGATGACAACGGATAAGCGAGGGAAAGATAGGATGCGGCGGGGAACACCGCCGCATCAGAGGGGCGTTTAACTGCCCATTGGGGCGTTTTTGTTACCCTGTAACGGACGCAGCTTGCTGTACAACAAGGCGACAACGAACAGCACGGCCTGCACGATGACGATGCAGGGCCCGGTGGCGCCGTCGATGTGGAAGCTGATCAGGGTGCCGAGCACGCAGGAGAACACCGACACCACCGTCGCCGCCATCAGCATGCGATCAAACCGGCGGCACAGCATAAAGGCGATGATGCCGGGGGCGATCAGCATGGCGATCACCAAAATCACCCCCACGGCCTGCAGCGAGGCGACGATGGTCATCGCCAGCAGGCAAAGCAGCCCGTAGTGCAGCAGCTTGACCGGCAGGCCAATCACCCGGGCGTGGTGCGGGTCGAAACAGTACAGCATGAAGTCTTTGCGCTTGAGCAACACCACCGCGAGGGTGATGCCGGCAATCAGCAGGGTTTGCTTCAGCTCGCCGTCGGTGATGCCCAGCATGTTGCCGAACAGAATGTGGCTCAGGTGCTGGTCGGTGTCGATGCGCGAGAACAGCACCAGGCCGAAGGCGAACATGCCGGAGAAAACGATGCCCATCACCGTGTCTTCTTTCACCCGGCTGTTCTCTTTCAGGTAGCCAGTGGCCACCGCGCAGAAGATGCCGGAAAGGAAGGCGCCGATCGCCAGCGGAATGCCGACCACGAACGCCACCACGATGCCGGGCAGCACCGCGTGCGAGATGGCATCGCCCATCAGCGACCAGCCTTTGAGCACCAGATAGCAGGAGAGCACGGCGCACACCACGCCGGTAACGATGGCGGCGACGATCGCTCGCTGCATGAACGGGTAGGCGAAGGGTTCGCTGAGCAGTTGGTAGAGCGTGTCCATCAGCGGCCTCCGGTTTGCGAATGCGCCACGCGACGTTTTGCCGCCAGCAGGCCGTGTTTCGGCGCGAAGAAGAACGCCGCCAGGAACACCAGCGTTTGCAGGGTGACGATCACGCCGCCGGTGGCGCCGTCGAGGAAGAAACTCAGATAGGCGCCGATACCGCTGGTCAATGCGCCGATGATGATGGCGATGATCACCAGCCGGCTGAAGCGGTCGGTCAGCAGGTAGGCGGTGGCGCCCGGGGTGATCACCATGGCGATCACCAGAATGGCGCCGACGGTTTGCAGCGCGGCGACGGTGCAGGCGCTGAGCAGGGTGAAGAACAGGATCTTCAGCTTTAGCGGCGACAGGCCGATCGACACCGCGTGGCTTTCGTCGAAGAACACCGCCAGCAGGTCTTTCCACACCAGGCACAGGATCAGCAGCGAAACGCCGATGATGATTTCCACCTGCAGCACGTCTTCGTCGGCGATGCCGAGGATATTGCCGAAGATGATCGACTGTACGTTGACCGAGGTGGGATTGAGCGAAACGATCAGCAGGCCGACGGCGAAGAAGGTGGAGAAGATAAAGCCGATGATGGCGTCTTCGCGCAGCCGGGTGATGTGGCGCACCAGCGTCATCGCCAGCGCCGCCAGCATGCCGGTGAAGAAGGCGCCGGCGGCGTAGGGCAGGCCGAGGGCATAGGCGCCGGCCACGCCGGGCACCACCGAGTGCGACAGCGCATCGCCCATCAGCGACCACCCTTTCAGCATCAGATAGGCGGACAGGAACGCGCAGGCGGCGCCGACGATGGCGCTGACCCAGATGGCTTTCACCATGTAGTTATAACTGAAAGGTTGCAGCAGAAGATCCAGCATCAGGATTGTTTCTCCCTGGCCTGGCTGTTGGCCGGCGGATCGCTCTTGGTGTGGCCGTAGAACACCGCCGGGCGTTCATCGTCGGTCAACACCGTAACGGTACGCGGATCGTTGTCGTCGTGCAGATCCGGACCGGAGAGGTTGATATGGCGCAGCACGCCGCCGAACGCCAGCTCCAGGTTGCTCTGCGTGAAGGTGGTTTCGGTCGGGCCGGCGGCCAGCACCGTGCGGTTGATGAGGATCACCCGATCGCAAAACTCCGGCACGCTGCCGAGGTTGTGGGTGGAGACCAGGATCAGATGCCCCTCGTCGCGCAATGCGCGAAGCAGCTCGATAATGGCATTCTCGGTTTTCACATCCACGCCGGTGAATGGCTCATCCAGCAGCAGCACGGTGCCCTGTTGCGCCAGCGCGCGCGCCAGAAACACGCGCTTTTTCTGGCCGCCGGACAGCTCGCCGATCTGCCGGCCGCGCAGCTCGCTGAGGCCGACGCGCTCCAGCGCCTTGTCGACCCGCAACCTGTCCTCACGTGACGGAATGCGCAGGAAATTCATCTTGCCGTAGCGGCCCATCATCACCACGTCTTCCACCAGCACCGGGAAGTTCCAGTCGACGTCTTCGGTTTGCGGCACGTAGGCGATCAGGTTCTTTTTCAGCGCGTCCGCCACCGGTTTGTCGCTCAGCGACACCCGGCCGGCGGTGGGTCTGACCAGGCCCATGATGCTTTTGAACAACGTCGATTTACCGCTGCCGTTGACGCCGACCAGCGCGCAGATCGAACCGCCGCTCAGGGTAAAGCTGGCGTTGTGAATGGCGGTGTGTCCGTTGTTGTAGGTCACGGTGACGTCGTCCACGTTCAACTCCGGGCGGACAAACGGTTCATGGGTCATTGATCGAATCCTCTGGCGATGGTTTGCACGGTGGTGTTGAGCAGGTCGATGTAGGTCGGCACTGGGCCATCGCGAGTGGACAGCGAGTCTACGTACAGCACGCCGCCGTATTTGGCGCCGGTTTCTTTCGCCACCTGCTTGGCCGGCTTGTCGGAAATGGTGCTCTCGCTGAACACCACCGGAATATGGTGGGTGCGCACGGCGTCGATCACCCGGCGCACCTGCTGCGGCGAGCCTTGCTCATCGGCGTTGATCGGCCACAGATAAACCTCTTTCAACTGATAGTCCTGCGCCAGGTAGCTGAAAGCGCCTTCACTGGTCACCAGCCAACGCTGTGCGGCCGGAATGCGCGCCAGGCGTTCGCGCAGCGGGGCGTCCAGCGCGCCGATTTTCTCTGCGTAGGCCTTGGCATTGCGGTTATAGGTTTCCGCATGGGCCGGATCGTGCTCCACCAGCGCCTTGCGAATGTTCTCGATATACACCAGCGCGTTGCTTGGCGACATCCAGGCATGCGGGTTCGGGTTGCCGTTATAGGGCCCTTCGCGGATCGGCAGCGGGGTAATGCCTTCGGTGACTACCGCCTCCGGCACCTGCTTGATGTTTTCGAAGAAACGCTGGAACCAACGCTCCAGGTTCATGCCGTTCCACAGGATCAGGTCGGCGTGCTGCGCCTTGACGATGTCGCGCGGGGTCGGTTGATAGTCGTGGATCTCGGCGCCCGGCTTGGTGATGGATTCCACCACGGCGGCGTCACCGGCCACGTTCTGGGCGATATCCTGAATGATGGTGAAGGTGGTCACCACGCGCAGCTTTTTTTCCGCCAGCGCGTTTTGGCTGACCAAGGCGGCGCCGAGCAGCAGGCAGGCGAGCGTAAAAGGGCGTAACAGTGCGGCAGCGCGGGCAGGGCGACTGCGATGAAAAGCGCAACTTATCAATGGCATGATGACGTCTCCTGGTTCAAATGAAAATGATTATCAATATCAATTGAAGCGAAGTCAAGCGTCACTTGCCCACCGCCGGCGGGGTATTTCTCCAACTGAAAAAATAATACCGTCCGGGGAGTTATAGCATTTTATGTATCAGTATGTAACCGCTGAAGGTAGTCCTCACAGCTGCATATCGCCACCTCCGGCTGTTTTCCCAGTGCCAACTGCCCGAACCCCTGCGCCAAGCGCAGTACATCCTCTTGATCCAACACGGTTATGAACGCAAAACTGTTGCTGCCGAGTTCGTGGTGAACGCCATTTTCGTCTGTCACCGACGTGACAAAACCTTCGCGCGTCAATTGCCCGGTCAGCTTCGCCAGGTCGGTTAATCCCGCTTCCTGATAGCGAAAAGTCACCACAAAGCAGCTTGTTGCAGATTGACTCATAAATCACCTCTTGGTATATGGATAGCTTGAGATTAGCCCAAAAAATTACTGCAGGTGTCCTTACAAGTTGTATATGCTACGCAACTCATTGAAAGGAGTGAGGGATTCTGTGAAAACAAAAATAGGTTGCCTTACGGCAATTTTACTTTTGTCGGGGTGCGCCAAAGACCCGCAAACGGCAAGCAATATTTCAGGCAGTGGCACAACGCGCGGCGGTTGGTTAAAACCCCCTCCGCAGGCACCGGTAAACCGCACGGGCACCCCGGTTGCTTATAACGATTACATTCGTCAGGCGGCCAGCAACTATGGCGTTGACGAAACGCTGATTAAAGCGATTATTCAGGTGGAGTCCGGGTTTAACCCGAACGTGGTCAGCACCTCGAACGCAGTGGGATTGATGCAGCTTAAGGCTTCTACCGCCGGCCGCGACGCCTATCGCATGAAGGGACGAAGCGGGCAACCCAGCTCGCGTGAGCTGAAGGATCCGGCGGTCAATATTGATCTGGGAACGGCCTATATCAATATTCTTCAAAGCCAGCAGCTAGCCGGGATCAACAACCCACAGACTTTGCGTTACGCCACTATCGTTTCGTACGTGAACGGGGCGGGCGCCATGTTGCGCACCTTCTCCTCGGACAAGCGCGTGGCGGTCAATCGCATCAATCAGATGAGCCCGGATGAGTTTTATCAGCACATCCAGAAAAAGCACCCGGCGCCGCAGGCGCCGCGCTATTTGTGGAAGGTGACCACCGCCTATCAGGCGATGTCGCAGTAATCCTCTCTTTTGTCGAATCGGCCGCTTAACGCGGCCGATTTTGTTTTCGGCGCCGTTCCAGCGCGCGACCCACCTCTCATTTTTCGTTATTTCCTCACCGCTTATCGGAAAAACCGCACAAAAAGTTAAATTTACGTTAGCAGATAAATCTTTACGTTCATTCAATAAGTTACCGGTAACATTTTTGCTTTTGTGCGGATACTGACCTTCAATAAATATACAAATAAGTAACAAATTATTTTAAAAGCCCGTATCGATCGCAAGGTTGCGGTTAAATAGTTGTGACTATCTTTGGATGGAATGTGACATGTCGAATCATAAAACCAACAATTCGCGGCGCGATTTCTTGTTGAAATCGATGACCTTAATTCCTGCGGCGGTAATTGGTGGCAGCGGCGTTGGCGCGCTGACGGCACCGACACCGGCGGTCGCGGCCTCGAACACCTCAACGCAGAACGATTACCAACCGACCTTTTTCACCCCGGAAGAGTGGGCCTTCATCAAGGCTGCCGTCGCGCGCCTGATCCCGGCCGACGAACGCGGCCCCGGCGCGCTGGAAGCCGGCGTGCCGGAGTTTATCGATCGCCAGATGAATACCCCGTACGCCACCGGTTCCATCTGGTACATGCAGGGGCCGTTCAACCCCGATGTGCCGAAGGAAATGGGCTATCAGCTGCCGCTGGTGCCCAAACAAATCTACAACCTCGGCATCGCAGACGCCGACGCCTACAGCAAGAAAAACGCCGGCAAGCCCTTCGCCGAACTGGATGGCGCGCAGCAGGACGCCCTGCTGCAAAAGTTCGAGTCCGGCGAAGCGGAGTTCCAGCAACTGCCGTCGAAACTGTTCTTCTCCTATCTGCTGCAAAACACCCGTGAAGGTTTCTTCAGCGATCCTGTCCATGGCGGCAACAAAGACATGGTGGGTTGGAAGCTGATTAATTTTCCGGGCGCGCGCGCCGATTTTATGGACTGGGTTGAGCGAGGGGAGCGTTATCCCTTCCCGCCGGTCTCGATTCGTGGGGAGAGGGGCTAACCATGGCAACGGTAATGAAAAAAGTAGACGCGGTGATCGTCGGCTTCGGCTGGGTGGGCGCGATCATGGCCAAAGAGCTGACCGAGGCCGGCCTCAACGTGGTGGCGCTGGAGCGCGGCCCGATGCGCGACACCTATCCGGACGGTTCTTACCCGCAGGTGATCGACGAGCTGACCTATAACATTCGGCGCAAGCTGTTCCAGGATCTGTCGAAAAGCACCGTCACCATTCGCCATAACAGCAGCCAGACCGCGGTGCCTTACCGCCAGTTGGCGGCGTTCCTGCCGGGCACCGGCGTCGGCGGCGCCGGCCTGCACTGGTCGGGCGTGCATTTCCGCGTCGATCCGATCGAACTGCGCATGCGCAGCCATTATGAAGAGCGTTACGGCAAAAACTTCATTCCGAAGGACATGACCATCCAGGACTTCGGCGTGACTTACGACGAGCTGGAGCCGTTCTTCGACAAGGCGGAGAAAGTGTTCGGCACTTCCGGCACCGCCTGGACCATCAAAGGGCAGAAAGTGGCGCAGAAGGGCGGTAACCGCTTTGCGCCGGATCGCTCCGACGACTTCCCGCTGCCGGCGCAGAAAAATACCTACTCCGCTCAGCTGTTCGAGAAAGCGGCGCTGGAGGTGGGTTACCACCCCTACAACCTGCCGTCCGCCAACACCTCGGATTCTTACACCAACCCGTACGGCGCGCAGATGGGCCCGTGCAACTTCTGCGGTTTCTGCAGCGGCTACGCCTGCTACATGTATTCCAAGGCCTCGCCGAACGTCAACATCTTGCCGGCGCTGCGCATGGAGAAACGCTTCGAGCTGCGCACCAACGCCAACGTGCTGAAGGTCAACCTGACCGACGACAAATCCCGCGCCACCGGCGTGAACTACGTCGATGCGCAGGGCCGCGAAATTGAACAGCCGGCCGATCTGGTGATCCTGGGCGCGTTCCAGTTCCACAACGTGCACCTGATGCTGCTGTCCGGCATCGGCAAGCCTTACGATCCGGTAACCGGCGAAGGCGTGGTCGGGCGCAACTTCGCCTACCAGAACATGACCACCATCAAGGCGTTCTTCGATAAAGACGTGTTCACCAACCCGTTCATCGGCGCCGGCGGCAACGGCGTGGGCGTGGATGACTTCAACGCCGATAACTTCGATCACGCCAAAGAAGGCTTCGTCGGCGGTTCGCCGTCGTTTGCCTGCGCATCGATCCTTTCAACGAGGACGAGC
>NZ_JVEL01000386.1:0-694 GCF_001076875.1 Serratia sp. 506_PEND | reverse complement strand
CCCGTCACCGTCGCTATCTGCGGGCCGTCCACCATCGGGCGTTCCGGTATCAGCGCACGCCAGGCAGTCCCCCCTCTGATAACCCCAAATTCGTTGGTCAGGGTGGTGGGCTTGTCACCGCCTTCCTCTTCCAGCGCCTGCGGTTGTTTTCCCTCATGCTTCACGGACACGACCTGCCACTGCGTGTTAAATGCCTCGTTCTGATGTTCTTCCAGCATAAACCGCAGTCCCGGGCGCAGGTCCGCGCAGTTTGACAGGCCGTTACCGGTCACCGCATCGGCCCTTAACGCATCCAGCCGGTACGCGCTGAAAGCTTTACCGCTCTCCGCCTGCTTGTAGCGCCCCGGGTAATCGTAGTGCTCATAGGGCTCACGCTGATGGGCAAGATCGTGACTGATTTTTTTGTTCGACTGGTTGTAAGCCGGATTTTTRAAACTGTAGTCCCGSAGYTCCACCGYCGTGGTTCKCACCGCTTCGGCATAGCGGAACTGKCGGATATACGCCCCCTGCTCCAGCCCCTGGTTCGCCAGACTGAAGAACACAGGGCTATCTTTTTTCTCCAGCGCCCCGGTATGGTCGGCAAACACCACCCGGTGTTTTCCCTCATCAAACTCGTGCCAGAAGAACATCCCCTCTTCTGCTGCCAGACGGGTGATAAAGTCCAGATCGCTTTCCCGGTACTGCACGCAGTACT
>NZ_JVEL01000385.1:0-21737 GCF_001076875.1 Serratia sp. 506_PEND | reverse complement strand
ATAGGACAGCCCCCACATGAAGAACAGGCTGGTGATCAGGATAAAGGCCCAGCGCAGATTGGCGGTCACGGGGACGCCCGGCTGCGCGGAGGCCGCACTTTTTTCAGCAAGCATGGTGATACCCTCGTATCGTCTGGCGATGATGATGTTGGCGTTATTGCTGTTGCAGAGAGAAAATCCGCGCCATTTCCACCCATTTTTCGCCCTGCGGCGTCCAGGGGGTGGCGGCCTGGTAGTGCCACATCAGCGCTTCCCATCGCTGTACTTCGGGGTTGTTCAGGCTGGCGGCGTCAAAGCGCGCGGCGTCGAAATCGGCGCTGACCTCCACGATCATGAACAGCCGGGTGCCCAACCGGTAAATTTCCATGTCCAGAATGCCGTGCTCGCGCAAATGCGCGGCGATGCCCGGCCAAATGCGCTGATGATGCTGCTGGTACTCCGCAATCAGCGCCGGTGAGTCAATCAGATCGAGCGCCTGGCAGAAACGGCGCCGCCCTGCCGCCGCGCCGCTCACGTCAGCGCCCGATCGAGATGCAGGTAGCCGCCGTCCACCGACAGCCACTGCCCGGTGGTATGCGATGACCGCGACGACAGCAGAAACGCCACGGTATCGGCGATTTCTTGCGGCGTGGTCATGCGCTGCCCGAGCGGAATGCGCGCGGTGATTTTCTCCATCTGCCGCTGCGGCTCGGCGAAGGTGTTGAGCCAGCGCTGGTACTGCGGGGTGATCACCTCCGCCGGCACCACCGCGTTCACCCGCACCCCGTCATGGCGCAGCGACACTGCCCATTCGCGCGTCAGCGCCAGCACCGCGCCCTTGGCGGCGGTATAGCCGCTGGTGCCGCCCTGGCCGCTGAGCGCGGTCTTTGAGGCGATGTTGACGATGGCGCCCCGGCTCTCCCGCAGCGCCGCCTGGCACAGGTGCGCCATCAGGTAGTAGTGCACCAGGTTCTTTTCCAGCGAACCGACGAACGCTTCACGCCCCGCCTCCAGCCCGACGCCGTCATTGACCCCGGCGTTATTCACCAGCCCGTCGACGCGGCCGAAGGTCGCCAGCGTCTGGCTGACCGCGCGGCGGCAGGCCGCCTCATCGCACAATTCGGTGAGGATCACCTCGGTGCGCGGCTGCAGCCGCTGCAAATCGGCCAGCAGCGCCGCCTCTGGCGCGGCGTTGGTGACCAGCACCGGGATCGCCCCCTCTTCAGCCAGCACATGAGAAATCGCCGCGCCGATGCCGGCACCGCCGCCGGTGACCAGCACCACCTTATCTTGCAGATACAGATCCATAACCAGACTCCGTTAAACCGTAAATTCGCCAGGCGGTGTCGCCCCAAATCGCCGCCTGCTCGGCAGCCCCCAGCGTCGACAGCGCCCGTTCGCACAGTTGCACCACCTGGCGGTAGTCGCCGGCCAGCAGGCACACCGGCCAGTCGGAGCCGAACATCAGCCGCTGCGGGCCGAACGCCTCCAGCGCGGCGTCGAAGAACGGCAGCAGTTCCTCCGCCCGCCACCGGCCGCCCGGCGCCTCGGTGATCAGGCCCGAAAGCTTGCAGGCCACGTGCGGCAGCGCCGCCAGCGGCCGGATTTGCTGCGCCCAGTGCCGCGCGCCGCGCGCGATGTCCGGCTTGCCGAGGTGATCCAGCACCAGCCAGTGCTCGTCATGGCGGGCGGCGAACGACGCCGCGGCCGCCAGATGCCGATGCGTCACCAGGATCTCGTACACATACCCGGCGCGCTGCAGCGTTTGCATGCCGCGTTCCACCTCCGGCCGCGCCAACCAGGCCGCCGGATCCGCTTCGTCCTGCACCTGATGGCGCACCCCGCGCAGCGCAGCGCGCGGCCTCAGGGCCTCCAGACGCTGCGCCAGCTGCGGCGCGGCGATATCCAACCAGCCCACCACGCCGCATACGCCTTCGCTCCGCTCAGCCAGCGCCAGCAAGGCCAGCGTCTCTTCCTCGCTGGGGCGCGCCTGCACCGCCAGCGCGCTGTCGAAACCGTGTTCCTGCAACAGCGGCCGCAGCCGGGGCGGATCGAAATCCTGCCGCAGCACGCGCATCCGCTCGTCGATCCACGGGTAGTGCTGCGGGTGGTAGCGCCAGTAGTGCTGGTGAGCGTCGATGCGCGGCATGCGATCCTCCCGCTTCACCCGCGGAACCGGTATTGCTCGATCGACGACGGGTGCATCTCGATCGAGTAACCGGGCCGGCTCGGCGGCATGTAGGCCGCGCCGTTGATCACGCAGGGATCGACAAAGTGTTCATGCAAATGATCGACGTACTCGATCACCCGGCCTTCGTGGGTGCCGGCGATACACAGGTAGTCGATCATCGACAGGTGCTGCACGTATTCGCACAGCCCGACGCCGCCGGCGTGCGGGCAGACCGGCAGCTGGTATTTGGCCGCCATCAGCATCACCGCCAGCACTTCGTTGACGCCGCCGAGACGGCAGGCGTCGATCTGCACCACGTCTACCGCGCCGCGCATGATGAACTGCTTGAACATGATGCGGTTCTGGCACATCTCACCGGTGGCCACCTTGACCGGCGCCACCCCTTCGCGGATGCGGCGATGCCCTTCGACGTCGTCCGGGCTGGTCGGCTCTTCGATAAACCAGGGGTTGGCAAACGCCAGATGTTTCACCCACGGAATGGCTTCGTCCACCTCCCACACCTGGTTGGCGTCGATCATCAGCCGGCGATCCGGGCCGATCACCTCACGGGCGATGCGCACCCGGCGAATGTCGTCTTCCAGATCGCGCCCGACCTTCAGTTTGAGGTAGGAGAAACCGGCGTCGACCGCTTCCTGGCACAGGCGGCGCAGCTTGTCGTCCGGATACCCCAGCCAACCTGCCGAAGTGGTGTAGCAGGGGTAACCTTCCTGCAGCAGCCGCTCCAGGCGCCGTTCTTTGCCCTCGGCCCGCTGTTTCAGCAGCGCCAGCGCTTCCTGCGGCGTGATGCAGTCGGTGATGTAACGGAAGTCGATGCAGCGCACCAGCTCCTCCGGCGTCATCTCTGCCACCAGCCGCCACACCGGTTTGCCGACCGATTTGGCCCACAGATCCCACACCGCGTTGACCACCGCGCCGGTCGCCAGGTGAATGGCGCCTTTGTCCGGCCCGATCCAGCGCAGCTGGCTGTCGCTGGTGAAGCGCCGCCAGAAGGCGCCCATATCGGCGGCGATCGTCTCCAGCCGCTCACCGACGATCTGATGCTCCAGCGCACGGATCGCCGCGCAGCAGATCTCGTTGCCGCGGCCGATGGTGAACGTCAGTCCGTGGCCGCTGAGATCCGCGCGGTCGGTCTCCAGGATCACGTAGGCGGCGGAATAGTCGGGATCCGGATTCATGGCGTCGGATCCGTCCAGCCCCAGCGAGGTGGGGAAACGAATGTCTTCAACCCGCAGTGCGGTAATGGTGGTCATGGCGGCGCTCCCGGTTAAGCCTGTACGGTTTGCTGGCGCTGTTCGCCCAGCCCTTCAATGCCCAGACGCATCGTCTGGCCCGCCCGCAGGTAGATGGGCTGCGGTTTCTGCCCCATGCCGACGCCCGGCGGCGTGCCGGTGGAGATCACGTCGCCCGGCTGCAGGCTCATAAAGCGGCTGAGGTAGCTGACGATCTGCGGAATGCGGAAGATCATGGTGCTGGTGTTGCCGTCCTGATAGCGCTTGCCGTCCACCTCCAGCCACAAATTCAGGCTGTGCGGATCGGCGATCTCGTCGGCGGTCACCAGCCAGGGCCCGATCGGCCCGAAGGTGTCGCAGCCTTTGCCCTTGTCCCAGGTGCCGCCGCGCTCAATTTGATATTCGCGTTCTGAGACGTCGTTGATCACGCAATAACCGGCGACGTGGCGCATCGCATCCACTTCGCTGATGTAGCGCCCGCCCAGGCCGATCACCACGCCCAGCTCCACTTCCCAGTCGGTTTTCTGCGAGCCGCGCGGGATCTCCACCCGGTCGTAGGGGCCGACCACCGCGCTGGTCCATTTGTTGAACACCACCGGTTCTTCAGGAATGGCCGCGCCGGTTTCCGCCGCATGATCGGCGTAGTTCAGGCCGATGCAGATGAACTTGCCGATGCCGCCGACGCAGGCGCCGAGGCGCGGCTCCCCCTCGACCAGCGGCAATGCGGCGCTGTCCAGCGCGCGCAGTTTGGCGAGCGACGCCGGCGATAACGCGGCGCCGCCCACGTCGGCGATATGCTGCGACAGATCGCGCAGGCGGCCCTGTGCATCCAACATGCCGGGGCGCTCTTGCCCAGGTTGCCCGTAACGTAAAAGTTTCATGCGTTCCTCTCTCAAAAAAGGCGGATCAGTTGCTCCAGCCGCCGTCGATGATCTGCACCGTGCCGGTGGTGTACGAACTGGCGTCGGAGGCCAGATACAGCGCCAATTGGGCGATTTCCTCGGTGGTGCCGATGCGCCCGATCGGCTGACGGGCGACGAACGCCTGATACACCTCTTGCTCGCTGCGCCCCTGTTCGCGCGCCTGCTCGGCGATGCGCTGGCGCAGCGACGGCGATTCCACCGTGCCGGGGCAAATGGCGTTGCAGCGGATGCCCTGGGTGACGTAATCCGCCGCCACCGAGCGCGTCAGGCCGATCACCGCCGCCTTGCTGGCGCTGTAGGCGAAGCGGTTCGGCACCCCTTTCACGCTCGAGGCCACCGAAGACATGTTGATGATCGAGCCTTTGCCGCGCGCCAACATGCCCGGCAGGAAGGCGCGGATCATGCGGAACATCGCGGTCACGTTGAGATCGAGCGCGAACGCCCACTGATCTTCGCTGCAATCGAGGATCGATCCGCTGTGCACTACGCCGGCGCAGTTGAACAACACGTCGATCGGGCCGATCGCTTCCGCCGCCGCCGCGATGGCGGCCGGATCGGTGACGTTCAGCGTCAGCGCGCGGATCCCGGCGCAGCCCTGCAGGCGCTCGAGGTTGATATCGCTGGCGATCACTTCGGCGCCGGCGGCGGCGAACAGCCTGGCGGTGGTGAATCCGATCCCTTGCCCGGCGGCGGTGATCAGTACGCGTTTCCCGGTTAAATCCATCTTGACTCCTCGGCCTAAAGGTCTAATGGTCAGGCCACTAAGGGCGATTAAAGGTCAGGCCTCTAACATGACAAAAGACGCTTTACGCGTTATCGTTGGGGGAAGAAGTTAATAAAACAGCCTTGAAACCACATTTCAATTAACCATTTTTTTACACTTGAATAACGATTACTCAAGCGCCTTGTCGCATAATTGTGCGCCAAATCACTGAACGCCGAATCGTCAAAGGTCAAAAATGCCGATTACCCGACTGGAAAACCCAAGGATTTACAGACAGATAGCCGACCAGCTCAAACGTCTTATCGAGAATAACGAATTTCCGCCTGGCAGCCGCCTGCCCTCGGAGCGCGATCTCGCCCAGCAGTTGCAGGTCAGCCGCGCGTCGGTGCGCGAGGCGCTGATCGCGTTGGAAGTGATCGGCCTGGTGGACGTCAAGGTGGGCAACGGGGTGATCGTGCGTTCGCAAACGCCGCCGGCGGCGTCGCAGGAGTCGGTGATGGCCCAGGCCGGCCGCAACCAGTGGGCGGAGATCGACGACGAACTGAATATCGAGCTGGATTTCAACGCCGAGCTGCCGCCGTTTTCACTGCTGCAAACCCGCCTGCTGATTGAACCGGAGACCGCTGCGCTGGCCGCGCGCCACGCCACCGACGAGGAGCTGGCGGGCATCCGCGCCGCCTATGAGCAGAACTGCCGCGATAACCGCGCCGGCTCCGCCACCCACCCCGGCGATCGACTGTTCCACATCCGCATCGCCCAGGCCAGCGGCAACCCGGCTTACGCGTTCATCATCGGCCATCTGCTCGGCCACCGCTACGGCAGCATGTTCCGCGTGCTGCAGCGCCACTATACGCCGGACGACATGCCGCACCGCTCCGAGCTGGAACACCGGGCGATCCTGGCGGCGATCGAAGCGCGCGATGTGCGCGGCGCCCGCAAAGCGATGAAGGCGCACCTGGATGAAGTGATCGCCATTTTCGCCCGCGCGCAGTAAGCCGCCGGCGGTGAAAAAATTTTATCGCCACCGCTCTTTTTTCTACATGCAGCGGGGGGGCGGGCACATTACACTGGGCGATGGATTACGCCCTTTCCCGCTGCATTGTTAAATGGATAACGACCGTTGAAGAACTCTGTCTCCGCTTTATTGCTGGCGCTGGGCCTGTGCGCCGCGCCGCTGGCCGTGCAGGCCGCGCCCCCGCAGCTGGCTTCGCAAATCGTCGACCAGTATGCCGAACATATTTTCTACAACAGCGGCGCCACCGGCATGGCGCTGGTGGTGATCGACGGCAATCAGGTGGTTAACCGCAGCTTCGGCGACACCAAGCCCGGCAATAACCTGCGCCCGCGCCCGGATTCGCTGATCCGCATCGCCTCGATCACCAAGCTGATGACCAGCGAAGTGATGGTGAAAATGGCGGCGGCAGGTCAGGTCAAGCTGACCGATCCGCTGCGCAAGTACGCTCCCAAGGGCGCCTATGTGCCGTCTTACAACGCCGGCCAGCCGATCACGTTATTGAACCTGGCGACCCACACCAGCGCGCTGCCGCGCGAGCAGCCGGGCAAGAAGCCGCCGAAAACGCCAGTGTTCACCTGGCCGACCAAGGTCCAGCGCTGGCAGTGGCTGGCGCACGCCAACGTCACGGTGCCGCCGGGCGTGCGCGCCGCTTATTCCAACCTGGCGTACGATCTGCTGGCCGACGCGCTGTCGCGCGCCGCGGGCAAGCCTTACAGCGCGCTGCTGAAAGAGAAAATCACCGCGCCGCTCGGCATGGTGGACACCACGTTGACGCCGAGCCCCGAACAGTGCTCGCGCCTGATGGTGGCGGCGGCCGGCCCGAGCGCCTGCCGCGACACCACCGCCGCGGCCGGCAGCGGCGGGGTCTACTCCACCCCGCGTGACATGCAGCGCTGGATGCAGCAATTCCTCTCTTCCAGCGCCAGCGGTCCGCGCAAAGCCACCGCCGCCAGCGAGCAAACCATGTACTTCCAGCGCCACGATCTGGTGTCGCTGAAGGGCATGGACGTGCCGGGGCAAGCGGATGCATTGGGATTGGGCTGGGTGTATATGGCGCCGAAGGACGGGCTGCCGGGCATCATTCAGAAGACCGGCGGCGGCGGCGGATTCATTACCTACATGGCGATGATCCCGGCGAAAAACGTCGGGGTGTTCGTGGTGGTGACCCGCTCGGAGCTGAGCAAGTTCACCAACATGAGCGATCCGGTCAACCGCCTGGTGAGCGATCTGGCGGCCAACAAGAGCTGATATGCGGGGCGCAGCCTGCTGCGCCCCAACGCCTCAGGCCGGCACCGCCATCTGATGGATCACCGGATGGAAGTTGCGCTTGAAGTAGATCAGGCCGTTGCCGGCTTCGCTCAGCGCGATCTGCTTGATCTGCACCAGATACATCTGGTGGGTGCCGATGCTCTGGATCTGCTCGATCTCCCCTTCCAGGCTGGCCAGGGTATTGCGCAGCACCGGCTGCCCCAGCGCGCCGAGCTGCCACTCTTCCAGCCGGAAACGATCTTCCATGCTGACGCCGGTCATGCCGGCGAAGTGGCGCGCCATCAGCTCCTGCTCATGGTTGAGCACGTTGACGCACAGCCTGCGGTTTTCCTGAAACACCGGGTTCATCGCGCTGTTGCGGTTGATGCACACCAGCAGCGTCGGCGGCGTATCGGTCACCGAGCACACCGCCGTGGCGGTGATGCCGCAGCGCCCTGCCGGGCCGTCGGTGGTGACGATATTCACCGCCGCCGACAGGCTGGCCATCGCGTCGCGAAAGCGCAGCCGCTGTTCATTTTCCTGAGACATACAACCTCCTCCTGAATTACTTCAGCAGATTATCCAACTGATTAATATCGTCATTGTTCCGCAGGTGCGGCACCTTCCAGCCGTGCTGATCGTAATCGGCCAGGCACTTGTCGACCATCTGCATCATGCGATCCATGTTGCCGGATCCCTGCGCATGGCGCAGGCACTGCAGGCGGATCTCATCCTGGCTGCCGGCGTAGTTGATCTCATACAGCTCGTGGCGCCCGCCGAATTCGCTGCCGATCGCGTCCCACATCAGCTTGAGGATCTTGATGCGCTCGACGTGATCCATGCCGTCCGATCCGCGCACGTAGCGCGCCAGGTACTTGTCAATCTCCGGGTTGTTCATGTCGCGCACGCTGGACGGCAGGTAGATCAGGCCGCTGGTGACGTTCTTCTCGATGATGTGTTTCACCTTGGTGTAGGCCATCGGCGCCATCACGCGGTAGGTTTGCAGCGCGGCGGAATCCGGCAGGTAAGCGCCGTTTTCCCATTGAGTGGCTTCGGCGCACATCGCGTCGCTCAGCGACCAGAACAGGTTGCGCCAGGCCACCACTTCGCCCAGATCGGCCTGCACGCCGCGGAACTCCAGCACGCCGGTGCACGAGAGGCTCTTTTGCAGCAGCGCGGTGATGAAATCCATCTTCACCGCCAGGCGCACGCAGGCCTGCAGCGGGAACAGCCGGGCGAAACCGCCCTGGGTGCTCCAGCGGCGACAGCGGTCGAAATCGCGGTAGATCAGCACGTTTTCCCACGGGATCAGCACATGATCCATGATCAGGATCGCGTCGTTCTCGTCGAAGCGGCTGGTCAGCGGGTAGTCGAACGGCGAACCGGTCGCGCCGGCCACCAGCTCGTAGGAGGCGCGTGAAATCAGCTTCACCCCTTCGGCGTCCATCGGCGCCACGAACATCAGCGCAAAGTCCGGATTATCGCCCATCACCTGCGCCGAACCGAAGCCGATGAAGTTGTAGTGGGTCAACGCCGAGTTGGTGGCCACCACTTTGGCGCCGCTGACGATGATGCCGGCGTCGGTCTCTTTCTCCACCTGAATGTAGACGTCCTTCACCTCGTTGACCGGCTTATGGCGATCGATCGGCGGGTTGACGATGGCGTGGTTGAAATAGAGCCCGGTTTCCTGAATCCGTTTGTACCAGTGGCGCGCGTTATCGGCGAATTGACCGTAGAACTCCGGATAAGCGCCCAGCGCGCAGCCGAAGGCCGCTTTATAATCCGGCGTGCGCCCCATCCAGCCGTAGCTTTGACGCGACCAGTCGGCGATGGCGTCACGCTGCTGGCGCATCTCCTCCGGGCTGCGGGCGTAGCGGAAGAATTTGTGGGTATAGCCGCCGTTGCCGGTGTCGGTATTCCAGCACAGGCGATCCTGGCTGGCCGGATCGTGCAGCGCGTCGTACAGCTGGCCGACAGACGCCGCCGCGTTGCGGAACGCCGGGTGGGTGGTGACGTCTTTCACGCGCTCGCCGTAAATGTAGATTTCGCGGCTGTCCTGCAAACTTTTCAGGTATTCGGCGCCGGTGAACGGGCGTTTGCTGTCGGCACGAAAGTCTTCTGGTTTCATCGGGTCTTCCTCGTCATCGGCATTTTTCAGGCCGTGGAGTCGGCCATTTGTTAAAATAATGTTTTCTTTTGGTTGCTTAATTGAAGCTGCCAAAGCCGGTTTCGAGAAGAGACTTTTGCGGCAATCGCCGGTACTTTTCAGGTCAGTTTGCCGCTTTCGCGGCAAACTGTGATCGCGGTTACGAAAGGGCGTGTTGCGCCGCGCGGTAGGTCGAGGGGGAACAGCCTTCCAGCCGATTGAAAAAACGGGCGAAATAGGCCGGATCCTTGAAGCCGAGGCTGTAGGCGGTTTCATGCACCGTGCAGGCGCTGAACAGCAGCATGCGCTTGGCCTCGCGCAGCAGCCGATCGAAGATCAGCCGCTTGGGCGGCCGGTTGGCGAAGCGCCGACACAGATCGTTGAGCCGCGATTCAGTCACCCCCAACGCCTGCGCATACTCCGGCACCGGCAGGTGCTCGCGAAAACGCTCGTCCACCATCTTGTTGAAGCGCTGGAACAGCTGCAGTTCGCCGCGCACGCCGCTGTTGGCGCTGTCTTCCAGCGCGGTGTTGCGCAGCAGCAGCGTGAACACCGCCTGCGCCAACAGCGCCAACGTCTGTTCTCGCCCGGCCAGGTTCTGCGCGAACTCGCGGCGGATCAGCGCCCAGTAGTGGCTGAGCGCCGTCAGTTCCTGCGGCGCATCGGCCAGCGACAGGCAGATGCCCGGCATGTCCAGCGCCAGGTTGCTGCCGGGGTACAGGCGCTCCAGCAGCGGCCAAATCAGCTCCTGGCGCACCGTCAGCACGTGGCCGTCGCTGTCCGGTTCGGTGAAGAACGCATGCGGCACCGACGGCGGCGTGAGGATGAACAGCGGCGCCTGCACCGAATAGTGCTGATCGTCGAGCTGCAGCTCTATCTTGCCGGTCTCCAGGAAATGCACCTGGAAGAAGCAGTCGTGCCAGTGCACCTGCATGTCGCGGCCGAAGAATGCCGCCAGCCCGGCGAAGGTTTCGTAGTGCACCTCGTCGGCGGCGTAGCGCGCGTCATACTCTTTGCAAATATCGATGTTGGCGATAAAGCCGGTACTTTTCCGCACCTCATGACCTCCTGCAATCCTGCCTATCTGCGTATCAAGGCGTCGCTCTCGGGCGCGAATCCTTCATCGGGATGCGCCACACCAGCACGGCGCCAACGATCAACAGCGCCGAGACGAAATACAGCCCGGAGTTGAAGCTGCCGGTCAGATCCTTGAACCAGCCGATCAGCAGCGGGCTGAGCGCCGATCCGATGTTGCCGGTGGCGTTGATCACGGCTATCCCCACCGCTCGCGCTTCCAGGCTGATCGACTGATCCGGCGTGGTCCAGAAGATCGCCATGGCGGTAAAGGAACCGACCGACGCCATCACGATCCCCAGCAGCTGGATCAGGCTGTGATCGGTGGCGGACGCCAATAGCCAGCCGGCGGCGGCGAACAGGTACGGCAGCGCGGTGTGATGCTTGCGCTCCTGCAGCCTGTCGGATCGTTTGCTCCACCACACCATGCCGGCGATAGTGCAGATCTGCGGGATCGCCGCCAGGATGCCGATCGTCACGTTGCTGCTGCCCTGGTTAAAGCTCTGCAGGATCTGCGGCGTCCAGATGTTGATCGCGCTCAGGGTGTTGGTCAGGCAGAAATAGGCCAGCGTGTACATCAGCACAATCGGCGTGCAGATCTCACGCCACAGGCTGCGCTGCTGCAGCGCGCGGTGGCTGCTCGGCCCGTTGGGCTGCACCAGCTGCAGCTTGTCGGCCTCCATCATCGCCTTCAGGCTGGTTTTTTCGTCGTCGGTCAGCCACTTGGCTTTGGCTGGCGTGTCGTCGAGATAGAACCACACCACCACGCCCAGCAGCACCGACGGAATGCCTTCCAGCAGAAACAGCCACTGCCAGCCCTTCAGGTTCATCACCCCATCCAGCGCCAGAATATAGCCGGAGACCAGCGAACCGATCGCCATGGTCACCGGCATGGCGATCATGAACAAGGCGTTGGCGCGAGCGCGATAAAACGCCGGGAACCAGTAGGTGAGGTACACCAAAATGCCCGGCAGGAAGCCGGCCTCGGTGATGCCGACGATCATGCGCAGCACGTACAGGCTGGTCGGCCCGGTGGCGAACATGGTGCAGGTGGAAGCGATACCCCACAGCACCATGATGGTGGCGATCCAGCGCCGCGCGCCGACCCGGCTCAGCATCATGTTGCTGGGAATGCCGAAGATCACGTAGGTGACATAGAACAACGTCGCCGCCAGCCCGAACATGGTCGAGCTGAGGCCGAGATCTTTGCCCATCGTCAGCCCGGCGAAGCCGATGTTGATACGATCGAGGAAAGAGAAAACAAACAACACGAACAGGAAAATGATCAGGCGCCGAAACAACTTTTTAATCACCGATTGCTCGGCGGCGGTTAACGCTTTATGTTGCTGCGCCGGGTTGGCCGGCGGCAGCGAATCGACGTGGTTCATGGTTCAGTAGACTCCCGATGAAGGCGCTTGCGCCCCGCCCTGTTTGAACTCGTCCGCCAGGGCTTCCGCCGCCCGCGCCAGCAGAGTGGTATCCACCCCTACCGCGACGAACAGCGCGCCGGCTTCCAGATAGCGCTGCGCCAGCGCCTTGTTGGCCATCAAAATGCCCGGCGCCTTGCCGGCGGCGCGGATGCGGGCAATCGCGTCGTCGATGGTGCGCTGCACCTCCGGGTGCTGCGGATTGCCGGCAAAGCCCATGTCGGCGCTGAGATCAGCCGGGCCGATAAACACGCCGTCCACCCCTTCCACCTGCAAAATGGCGTCGAGGTTTTTCACCGCTTCGCGGGTTTCAATCTGCACCAGCACGCACATCTGCTCATCGGCCTGCTGCAGGTAATCGGGCACCCGGTTCCAGCGCGAGGCGCGCGCCAGAGCGCTGCCGACGCCGCGCACGCCGTGCGGCGGATAGCGCGTGGCGCGCACCGCGTCGCGCGCCTGTTCGGCGTTTTGAATCATCGGGATCAATAAGGTTTGCGCGCCGACGTCCAGCAGCTGCTTGATGATCACCGCGTCGTTCCACGGCGGCCGCACCACCGGCTGGCTCGGGTAAGGCGCGACCGCCTGCAGCTGCCCCAGCACCGTTTGCACGTTGTTGGGCGCATGTTCGCCGTCGATCAGCAGCCAGTCGAAACCGGCGCCGGCCAGCAGCTCGGCGCTGTAGCTGCTGCACAGGCCGAGCCACAGCCCGATCTGCGGGCGTTTTTCCTGCAGCGCTCGCTTGAAGTGGTTGGTTAACATCGCATTCTCCCTGACAAGCGGGTGCGCCGCGTGGCCCCCGCCCGGTTATTGCGGCCCGGTTCGCCGAGCCGGCTTATTAGACGAAGCGGCAGCTGATGCAGCCCATCGGGCCGTAGTCGACGTGGAAAGTATCGCCGCGCCGCGCCGGCACCGGCCGGGTGAAGGAACCGCCGAGGATCACCTGCCCCGCTTCCAGCTCAACCTCATACGGCGCCAGCTTGTTGGCCAGCCAGGCCACGCCGTTGGCCGGGTGGTTGAGCACCGCGGCCGCCACGCCGGACTCTTCAATCACGCCGTTGCGGTACAGCAGCGCGGAGATCCAACGCAGATCCAGCGCATCCGGCTTGATCGGCCGCCCCCCCATCACCACCCCGGCGTTGGCGGCGTTGTCGGAGATGGTGTCGAACACCTTGCGCGGCCGCTGCGTCTCGGGATCGACGTTGTGGCTGCGCGCATCGATGATCTCCAGCGCCGGAATGACGTAGTCGGTGGCGTTGTAGACGTCGAACAGCGTGCAGTTCGGCCCGCGCAGCGGCTTGGCCAGCACGAACGCCAGTTCCACCTCCACCCGCGGCACGATAAAGCGATCGATCGGAATGTCGCTGCCGTCGTTGAAGAACATGTCGTCCAGCAACGCGCCGTAATCCGGCTCGGTGATCTGCGAACTCACCTGCATGGCCCGTGAGGTCAGGCCGATCTTGTGGCCTTTGAGCGTGCGCCCCTCGGCGATCTTCAGCTCCACCCACTGCCGCTGAATGGCATAGGCGTCTTCAATGGTGATCTCGGGATGATCGAGCGACAGGGCGCGGATCTGCTCACGACTCTTTTCCGCCTGATGCAGGCGCTGCACGGCGCGGTTAACCTGCTCTTTATCCAGCATTTACGACCCCTTATTCACGCCTTGTTGAACAGCGCGTGGACATTGTTCTGTTTGTAATTCAGCACCGGATCCAGCTCTTCCATGGTGAAAGAGAGCGCCAGGTAACGCTGCGCCATCAGCGCGGCGAAGTGTTCCGTGATCAGCGCAAACAGCATCTCGCCCACCTGCTGCCGGCTTTCCAGACTGCGGCCGTGGCCGATCTTCAGCGTCATGTGCACGAAGGCGTAATCCTGTTTGCCGTCGGCCATCTGCCAGGTGTCGAGCCAGATGGCGCGGCTGCGCACGCCGGCCAGCGGGAAGATGCCGGTCGCCGCCAGCGCCTCGTTGACCTTGGCGAACAGGGTGGGCAAATCCGCCTCGCGGCGGATGTTGTCGGTGCATTCAGCGTAAAAATGGGGCATAGCGTTCTCCAGACGGCGCATAGGCGCGGGCGCGGCCCGCGCAGCGGCATTTACAGCGTATTGCCAAGTTTGAAACCTTTTTCCGTATCGCCCTCGCGGGTATAGGAAAAACCGTCTGCGCCGATGGTGACGGCCATTTCGCTGGGCGCACTGCGCTCGATGACCGGCTGCGGCTGCCCATCGAGATCCAGCACCAACGAGCCTTCGGTGTACCAGCTCGGCACCACCGGATTGCCCCACCAGTCGCGGCGCTGGTTATCATGTACGTCCCAGGTCACGGTCGGGTTGTCCGGATCGCCGGTATAGTAATCCTGCGTGTAGATTTCCACGCGGTGGCCATCGGGATCGCGCAGGTAGAGATAAAACGCGTTGGAGACGCCGTGACGGCCGGGGCCGCGTTCGATCACATCGGATTTGCGCAGCGCGCCGAGCTTGTCGCAGATGGCCAAAATGTTGTGCTTTTCATGGGTGGCGAAGGCGATGTGGTGCATGCGCGGCCCGGCGCCGCCGGTCATCGCGGTATCGTGCACCGTCGCCTTGCGGCGCATCCAGGCGGCGTAAACCACGCCGTCTTCATCGCGGATGTCTTCCGTCACGCGGAAGCCCAGCCCCTGGATGTATTCCACGGCGCGCGGCACGTCAGGGGTGATTTGGTTAAAGTGGTCGAGGCGCACCAGCGCGCCCGGCGTATACAGATCGTAGCGCCAGGCCAGACGCTCGACGTGCTGCACGTCGTAGAAAAACTCATACGGGAAACCGAGCGGGTCCTCTACCCGCACCGCATCGCCGATGCCTTTGGCGAACCCATTCACCCGCCGCTCGGTGCGGCAACCAAGCGCCTTGAAATACGCTTCGGCGCGATCGACGTCTTCCGGCGTGCGCACGCGGAAAGCAAACGCCGCCACGGCGGCGACCGGGCCTTCGCGCAGCACCAGGTTATGGTGAATGAACTCCTCCATCGAACGCAGGTAGAGGGTTTTATCCTCTTCGGCGGTCACGACCAGGCCGAGGATATCGACGTAAAATTCGCGTGCGGCTTGAAGGTTCGTGACCTGAATTTCCATGTAGGCACAGCGCACGACGTCGGGAGCAGGGACAGCATCAGTGGTCAGTTTTGTCGTCATTGTTCTCATCTCTTTCGTTATTATTGTGGCCTGAGGCTCAAACGCCCCATTTCGGGATCGGGTGGTCGCCCATGGAAATGCACACGTTCTTCATTTCGGCGAACACTTCGAAGCTGTATTCGCCGCCTTCGCGGCCGGTGCCGGAGGCTTTCACGCCGCCGAACGGCTGGCGCAGATCGCGCACGTTTTGGGTGTTGACGAAAACCATGCCGGCTTCAATGCCGCGGGCCAGGCGCAGAACCTTGCTCACATCCTGCGTCCAGATGTACGACGCCAGGCCGTACTCCACGTCGTTGGCCATGCGCAGGCCGTCTTCTTCCGACTTGAACGGCAACAGGCAGGCCACCGGCCCGAAGATCTCCTCCTGCGCCACGCGCATCCGGTTGTCGACATCCGCCAGCACCGTCGGGCGCAGGAAGTTGCCGTGGCTCAAACCGGCCGGTTTATCCGGGCCGCCGGCCAGCAGGGTCGCCCCTTCTTCCACCCCGAGGCGGATATAGCCGGAGACTTTTTCCCAGTGCTGCGGGCTGATCAGCGCCCCCACCTGGGTGTTGGGATCTTGCGGATCGCCCACGCGCAGACGGTTGGCGCGCTCGGCGAAGCGTTTGACGAATTCCGGGTAGATGCTCTCCTGAATGAAGATGCGCGAGCCGGCGGTGCAGCGTTCGCCGTTGATCGAGAAGATGGTGAACAGCGCGGCGTCGAGCGCCCGCTCGATGTCGGCGTCTTCAAAGATCAGCACCGGCGACTTGCCGCCCAGCTCCATGGAGAATTTCTTCAGCCCGGCACTTTCGATGATGCGGCGGCCGGTGGCGGTGCCGCCGGTGAAGGAGACCGCGCGCACGTCTTTATGGCGCACCAGCGCGTCGCCGGCGGTGGCGCCGTAGCCCTGCACCACGTTCAGCACCCCGGCCGGAATGCCGGCCTCCAGCGCCAGCTCGCCCAGGCGATCGGCGCTCAGCGGCGACAGTTCGGACATCTTCAGCACCGCCGTGTTGCCCAGCGCCAGGCAAGGCGCGGTTTTCCAGGTGGCGGTCATGAACGGCACGTTCCACGGCGACACCAGCGCGCACACCCCCACCGGCTGCACCAGCGTGTAGTTGAGCATCTTGTCGTCCACCGGGTAGGTCTTGCCGTTCATCTGCTGGCACACCTCGGCGAAGAACTCGAAGTTGTGCGAAGCGCGCGGGATCAGCACGTTTTTGGTCTGATGGATCGGCAGGCCGGTGTCGGCGGTTTCCATTTCGGCGATCTGCGGCACGTTCTGGTCGATCAGTTCACCCAGACGGCGCATCAGGCGCGCGCGCTCTTTCATCGGCGTGTTGGCCCATTTGGGGAAAGCCTCTTTCGCGGCCGCCACCGCCTGGTCGATCTCCAGCTGACCGCCGGAGGCCACTTCTGCCAGCACCTCGCCGTTCGCCGGGTTGGTGGTGGTGAAATACTCTTTGCTGGCGACGTTCTTGCCGTTGATCCAGTGGTTGATGGTTTTCATCGCAGGCTCTCCTCGTAATCTTTTTCACTGATAATGTGGTTAACCAGACGGCCGATGCCCTCGATCTCCACCACCACTTCATCGCCCGGCTGCACGTCGGCCAGCCCTTTCGGCGTGCCGGTGGCGATCATGTCGCCCGGCTGCAGCGTCATGAATTCGCTCAGGTAGGCGATCAGGAACGGAATGTCGAAAATCATGTCGGCGGTGCTGCCGCGCTGGCGCAGCTCGCCGTTGACGTAGGTGCTGAGCGCCAGCCGGTGCGGATCGGCGACGTCGTCGCGATCGACAATGTACGGCCCGATCGGCGTCAGGGTATCGCGGCTCTTCACCCGCAGATTCGGCCGGTAGTAGTTCTCCAGGTAGTCGCGGATGGCGTAGTCGTTGCACAGGGTGTAACCCGCCACATACTCCATGGCGCGCTCGCGGCTGACGTTGCACGCGGTCTTGCCGATCACCGCCACCAGCTCGGCTTCGTAATGCATGTACTCCACGCCGGCCGGACGCACCGACACCTGACGGTGGCCGGTCAGGGTGTTCGGCGCCTTGAGGAACACCAGCGGCTCTTCCGGCGCCTTGAATTCCAGCTCGCTGGCGTGGTCGGCATAGTTCAGCCCCAGGGCGAACACCGTGCCCTGCGCCGGCGGCAGCCATTCCACTTCGCGCTCCTGCAGCACCTCGCCGTTCGGCAGCGTGACGCGCAGCTGGTCGTCCACTTGAACGTTGACGATCTGGCCATGATGGCGAATACGGGCATGTTTCATGATGCAGCTCCTGCCTGGGTGACGCGGTTGGTGAGAGTGGGCAGGCCGGCGGCGCGCACCGTCACCTCATCCCCCGGTTTGATCTCCACCCGCTGGTGAGGGGTGCCGATCAGCACCGCATCGCCCGGCTGCAGGGTGATGAAATCGCTGATGGCGGCGATCAGTTCCGGCACCGAGCGCACCAGATCGGCGGTGGACCAGCGATCCTGCTCCACGCCGTTGATCTCGGTGACGATCTCCAGCCGATCGGCATTCTCCAACTGGCCGATCTCTCCCAGCGGGCAGAACCCGTCGCGGCATTTGGCCTTGATCGCCGGGCGGTAGAAGCTGCTTTCCGGCAGGCTGACGTCGTTGGCCAACGCATACCCGGCCAGATAACGGCCCACCTGCGCCGCCGGCACCTTGCGCGCGGTGTCGCCGATGATCACCGCCAGCGTGCCGCCGCTCTGCACGGTTTCACCGGCCGGAAACGGGATCGCCCCGCCGTTGGCGAGGTGGGTGTTGCGCGGTTTGATAAACCACACCGGGGTTTTGGGCGGGGTTTGATACGGCGGCTGGTGAAACGCCTGATCCCAGGCGTCCAGTTGGCTGCGGTGGTTCAGCGCAACGGAAAATACGGTGCCTTTCATGCGAACTCCTCCAATGGCAAAACATGACAACCGGCATTCATTAACATATTAATGATTACTTTTATACGCTGTGCAGCTTTTACGCAACGCGCTTGGAATGATTTGTGATCGTGATAACAAAATATTCACAAACAACGAACATTGGCGTGATTATTCAACGCATTAATCATTTTTCTCGCCATTTTTCGCTGCGCCGCGCATTTTTGCTTTATCCCTACGGGTAACTTTGGCTACTATTAAGTTATTAACAAAATCGGGCTTTGCGGGGCAGGCGCCCCCATGACGAGCGCCGAACAGCGAACACCTTGATAGCTAAGGCCAAACTTATGCATGAATCGTTAACCATCGCCCTGCTGCAGGCGCGTGAAACCGCCATGGGGTTCTTCCGCCCGATCCTGAAAAGCCACAACCTGACCGAACAGCAGTGGCGCATCATCCGCGTGCTGGCCAACAGCCGTTCGATCGAATTCCACGAACTGGCGGCGGAAACCTGCATCCTGCGTCCCAGCCTGACCGGCATTCTGTCGCGCATGGAGCGTGATAAGCTGATCTTCCGCCTCAAGCCGGTTAACGATCAGCGCAAGCTGTACGTGTCGCTGACCCAACAGGGCCAGGATCTGTATGAAGTGGCGCGCCACCAGGTGGAACAGGGCTACGCCGAGATTGAAGCCGCTTTCTCGCGGCAGAAAATGGACCAACTGATGACGTTGCTGGACGAGCTGATCACCCTGGGCGACAGCCTGCCCGCCAACGTCACCGCGCATCCCGCCAAGCAGTGATTTAACCAACCGGAATTCTCAAATTAATTGGCGTTGCAGCCAACAACGCTGCAGCGTCAAGTAAGCAGAGAATTCGTTTCCGGCAACAGCGCGCCGCCGTCCACCACCAGCGTCTGGCCGGTGATATAGGCCGCCGCCGGCGAGGCGAGAAACACCATCGCCGCGGCGATGTCTTCCGGTTCCCCCAGCCGCCCGAGCGGCACCGCAGCGGCGATCGCCTGATTCACCTGCGCATCGCCCAGGTTGGCCATCGCCGGCGTGCGGATCATCCCCGGCTCCACGCCGTTGACGCGAATATTCTCCGCCGCCAGCTCCAGCGCCGCCGCGCGAATAAACCCGTTCACCCCGGCCTTGGAGGCGGCGTAGTGCGCCAGCCCCGGATACGCCACCCGCGGGCCGGTCACCGACGAGGTCACCAGCAGGCTGCCGCCGCCGGCGCGGCGCATCCACGGCAGCGCCGTTTGCGCCAGAAAGAACGGCGCCATCAGATTGACGCTCAGCGTGCGTTGCAACAGGGCCGCGTCGATGGCAGCGAACGGCGTCAGCGGAAAATAGGCGGCGTTGTGGATCACCACATCCAGCCGTTGATGCCGCTCGCCCACCGCCGCCACCAACTCGGCTATCTGCCCCGGCTCGGCCAGATCGCAGGCCAGCGCCTGCACGTTCAACCCTTCGTCCCGCAGCGTTTGCGCCGCCGCCTGCGCCTGCGGCAACTGCACGTCCGCGATCGTCACCTCGGCGCCCAGCCGGGCAAACGCGCTGACGATCGCCAGCCCAATGCCCTGCGCGCCGCCGGTCACCAGCACCACCTGTCCTGCAAAGGCATCGGCCGCATAGGTTGCGCTCATCGGCCTATCCTCGCGGGTGGCGCGTGGTGTTCAGCACCTGCGCATGGGCGCCCACCGCAAAGTTGCTCAACGCGCTGAAATCGCTGCCCTGATAACCGAGGATCTTGCCGTCGGTGCGCATGCCCTGCAGATCGATCATCACCACCCCCAGCGTCGGAATGATCTTCTCGCGCCAGACGAACAGATAAAGCTGCTCCGCCACCTTCACGTAGTGGCAGCGATCGACATCCGCCAGCCCTTTCTCCACCCCGTCCAGACACTGCCAGGCGTAGAAGTTGTCGTTCAGGTAGATGTGCTCGTACCGTTCGGTCGGGCTGTAGGTGTACATATTGCGCATGCCGATCAGCTCATCGGTAAAGCCCGGCGGCGCCACGTCGGCGTCATCCAGCGTGCCGAAGCGGAATTCGGCCTCGACCGCGGTCAGCGGCAGCCCCTGCTCCACCCGGCTGAAGGCGTCGAGCCGCGTCTGCGCTTCGTCCGGCAGTTGGCCGTACACCGCGCTGAAGTTGCCCTGATTGCGGTCGCACACCAGCGTAATGCTGGCGTTGGCGCGGGCGGGATCGAGAAAATCGATGAACAACACGCCGGGGCGAATGCTGGTGGCGCGATAGGCGATACCGCGCCGCTCACCCCACTCCAGCGTCTGCTCATCGGTAAACCGACAGCGCTGCGTCGCGCCGTCGCTAAAGCGCAGCGTCAACGTGGCGCCCGCCAGGCCGTGCTGCCGTTCCAGCGTGTTGCTGTGCGGCGCAAAACCTTCCGCCAGCGCGCCAACCTGAATGAATACCGCTTCTGAACTCATGGAAATGCTCCTTACAGGGAAGTGAAAGCCAAGGTCGGCACATCGACGATAGTGGAGCCGCCGTCGGCCACCAGCGCCGCGCCGGTAATGATGGAAGCTTCGCTGGAACAGAGGAAACGGCAGACGCGGGCGATCTCCTCGGCGCTGGCCGGCCGGCGCAGCGGTACGTCGCGACAGACCATTTGGTAGGCCTGCTCCAGCGAAATCTGATGGGCGTCCATCAGCAGTTGCATCTCTTCGTCCGCCATCGGCGTGGTCACCCAGCCCGGGCACACCGCGTTGGCGCGCACGCCCAGCGGGCCATAGTCGCGGGCAATGGAACGCATCAGCCCGATCAGCGCGTGCTTGGCGGTAACGTAGCCGCAAACCTCCGGCCCGGCGGCCAGCGAGGCGATCGAGGCCACGAACAGCAGGTTGCCGCCGCTCTTGATCAGCTCCGGCAGGCAGGCGCGCGCACTGGCGAAAGCGCTGTTGAGGTTGCTGTCCATCGCCCCTTGCCACTGCGCGTCGGTCATCTCGGTAATGCGCTTGAAGCCCATGCCGCCGGCGCTGCCGATCAGGCAGTCGATGCGCCCGGCGTCGCGCAGAATGGCCGGCAGCAGCGTGTGGGCCCAGCTCTCGCCGCTGGCGGCGTCGCCCACCAGCGCCTGCGCGCCGATCTCTTGCGCCAGCGCCGTCAGCGGTTCCGGACGGCGGCCGATGATGAACACCCGATCGCCCTGCGCCGCCAGCAGACGGGCGCAGGCGGCGCCGACGCCGGTGCCGCCGCCGGTAATCACAACCACTCTATTCATGATTCAGCTTCTCCATCAGTTGGCCGATCATCAGCAGACTGCTCAACAGCAGCCGCCGCTGTTCGGCATCCAGCCGCAGATAGCGGCGGCCGGCCGGCACGCGGCTGACCACCTCCGAGGCGGCGAAATGCTCGATATCCACCTGCCAGCGCCCGTCGTTCACCGTCAGCCGCACGCGGCGAAAATCCAGCTGCGCCAGCGTCTCGCCGATCTGCGGGTAGCGCTGCAGGCCGGCCAGCAACCGCTGCGCGGCCGTATGGCGCTGACGCAGCAGATAGCGCACCCCGCGCCGCCGCAGCCAACCGCCGGCCACCACGTCCAGCGTCAGCGGAGGCTGCGCTGCGCATGCGCCCTGCAGCCGAAAACGGTGGCTGACGATATGCGCCATAAACAGCCCCTGCACCTGTTCGCTGACCTCGATCTGCGGCCCCTGCGGCAGCGTCAGCCGCAGCAGGCCCGGCGCCAGGCGTTCGCACGCGTAGGGTTCCAGGTTGCGCGCCAGACGATCCAAC